>JAKEEV010001053.1 GCA_022616395.1 Planctomycetia bacterium
ACTGGAGTAGAAGGAACTGGCACGCCAGACCGACCACCCTGCGCGCCGGCAGCCACCCAACCCAGCGCCAGACAAGCGTGAGGCATTACCGCCAGGGGGTGACCTGATTAAACCCCATGAATTTCAGCGTTTGGTCGCGATAACCGCCACCTGGCCCCTCTCCAAAACGCACCTAACCCCACAAAACATGGGCGAAAGAGAGCAAGAAGAAAACCGGGGGGTGGCGGGGGGAGGGGAACGCTCTCCCTCGGACGCGAGCGCTGATCCGCCCGCCTCTGACCCAACACAACAACCCATCCACCCAACCTGGTATCAGAACGATTCAATCCAACTCGGTATCAGATGGCCACTTCAGGAATATGGCCATCTGACCATCTGATGACGGTCCGAAATATCGACACTCAGAGCACGGACCAAGCGGTTTGCGAATCAGGAATCGGGGAGCTCTGGCGGAGCATTTCCTCTTCGCGGGTTGGCTGATGTCTGCTATCTTCCATTCACCGAGCCTCGCGGCGGCACTGGATAGGCTCGTCTGGGAGGGTGAATCCCACGGGTTCCCCCATAACCCCTCCTGGTAAATCTCACCGCTGCACGAAAGCATGTCCGACGCGAAACTGCGTCACGCCATCGCGTTTGAAGCCGCCCGACTCATGTACGAGCGGGTCGAATCCGAATACTTCACCGCCAAGCGCAAGGCCGCCAAGCGCCTCTGTCGCGGAAATGTCAAGCCGAGCGATCTTCCCAGTAACGCCGAAATTCGCGATCAGATTCAGGCATTCGCGCGCGTCCATGAAGGCGAAGCGCGAACCGCGAACCTGCGTGAAATGCGCCTGCATGCGCTGCGCCTCATGCGGGTGCTCTGCCGATTCCGTCCGCGGCTCATCGGCAGCGTCATGACCGGGCACATTCGCAAGGGTTCCGACATCGACTTGCATCTGTTCAGCGATCACACCGAACCGATCACTTCCGCGCTCGACGAGGAGGGCTTGCAGTACGATGTGGAGCGGAAGCAGATCGTGAAACACGGAGAGGCTCGCGTATTCACTCACGTGCATGTCTTCGACGTGTTCAACTTCGAGTTAACGGTCTACCCGGAGGACAAGGCTCATTACGTGTTCACGTCCTCGATTACCGGTAAGCCGATCGAACGCGCCAGCACGCGCGAACTGGAGGAACTCATCGCTCGCGAACACCCGGAAGTGAGCATCGACGAGGCTCTCGCCGAACAGGAAGAAGCGGTCGATCCGTATCAGCTCTTCCGGCTGTTGCTCTTGCCGTTGGAGAACGTGAAGCAGAATCCGCGTTATCACCCGGAGGGGGATGTTCTCTATCATCTGCTTCAGGTGTTCGAGTTGGCCCGCGAAGAGCGGCCGTGGGACGAGGAGTTCTTGCAGGCGGCACTCTTACACGATGTGGGGAAGGGGATCGACCCTTACGATCACGTCTCGGCCGGCTTACAGGCACTCGATGGACTGATTACCGAGCGTACCGCGTGGTTGATCGCAAACCACATGCTGGCTCAGGAGTACAAGGCCGGCACACTCGGCCACCGCGCGCGGAAGAAGCTCGAAGAGTCGAGGGACTTTGAAGACTTGATGCTGCTTCGCGAAGTAGACGACCGCGGCCGCGTGCCCGGCGCAACGGTCGGCACGGTAGACGAATCGCTCGATTACCTCAAGGAACTCGACCGCCAGAACAAGTGGAAGTAGGCCGAGATTGTAGACATCACGCTCCGCGTGATGCCGCCGCAACGCGGCGGGTTTACTTCTCTCGGAAGTCTCGCTCGCGTTGCTCGCAACCTCACGCGGAGCGTGAGGACTACAATCATGACTCACCCTCTGCTCGCCGCGTTTCCAATCGTGATCGAGTTCGATGTCGGTTGGAGCGACATGGACTCGTTCGAGCACGTCAGCAACCTGGAATACTTCCGGTTCTTCCAGGACGCGCGGATTGATTACCTGTCGCGAGTCGGTTGGATGACCGCGAAGCACGAACTCGGCCTGGGTCCGATTGTGAAGAGCGCAAACGCGACGTTCCGCAAGCCGGTGAAGTATCCGGATCACGTCTGGGTGGGCGTCCGCGCGGTTGAGATTCAAGCAGATCGCGTGAGCTTCGAGCACAAACTCGTGAGCAAGGCGTGGGACGCGGTCGCGTGTGAGGGGATCGCGGTGATCGTGAATTACGATTACCGCAACGAGCGCAAGGCTCCTCTACCCGAAGCCGTGCGCCAAGCAATTGAGGAACTGGAACGCTCTGTGAATACGCGCGCGGGCTGAATGGCTCACTCGCGAGTGAGCCATTCAGCTCGCGCTGTGCGAATCTGGCGGCGAATCACCGCCGGGGTTCGTACATGAAGAAGTCGCGTGGACTGCGAATGAATGTGTGGTGTGGGAACACGAGCGTTCCCTGAGCCGCGGGGTACG
>JAKEEV010001054.1 GCA_022616395.1 Planctomycetia bacterium
CACTGACCATGTCTAACCCCAAATCACAGAAATCATCGGGTAAGGGTCGGCCGCGCGAGTCGGGCGGGTTCGGGTGGCGCGCGTTCTTTCAGCAATCGAAGACGCCCGTATTCGTGCTTGGGAAAAACCGGCGACTGCGGTTTGCGAATTCCGCGTGGGAAGCATTAACCGGCGTGAAGCTGTCCGAGGCGCTGGGAATGGTTTGCTCATCGCGTCGGCACAGCACACCGCTCGCAGTGGCGATGGCACCGACTCCTGAAGCGCTCGCCGGTCGAGTTGATCGAGCGCGAAGGCCCGCGCCTCCCGGTCGCAATGGCCCGCCGTGGTGGGATGTGACCTTCGCTCCGCTTGCGGGCGATGATGGAGTGTTTGGTATCGTTGGGTTTGTCGCGGTGGTGGGCGAACCGGTCCCCGCGGCCGCGAAGAAGATTCCGGCAAGCGTCTCTGCTCTTCGCGACCGGCACGCGGCTCACTTCAGCCTCGATCTTCTGACCGGTGAATCGACCGCATCCGCGCGACTGGTAGCTCAAGCGCGCCTCGCGGCTCAGATGCCCGCGCCGGTGTGGATTGTGGGCGAACCGGGAAGCGGGAAAGAGTCGGTTGCCCGCGTGATTCACTATGCTGGCCCACTGCGCGACCGCGCGTTCGTTGGGATCGACTGCACGGGGATTCAGCCGTACTTGGTGGAAAGTCTTCTCTTCGGGCAAGCGGGGCTGGTTGGTTCAGAGCGACTCGGCACCGTGTATTTGAAGGAACCGGCCGCGTTGCCTCGCGACATGCAGCAGAAGCTCGCGGATCACTTCTCGGAGCAAGCAAGCGCGCGTTTGATTTGCGGGTCGACTCGCGGCGCGGCGGAAGCAGTGGCCGCGGGCGAGTTGGTCGCGGTCTATCACACTTCGCTTTCCGTGTTTGAAGTGCGAGTGCCGCCACTCCGAGACCGGCTCGATGATCTTCCGCGAATCGCGTCTCGACTTCTTCCTGATCGAACGCTCGACCCGGCCGCGCTTGCGGTGTTGCAGGCGCATCAGTGGCCGGGGAATCTTCGCGAGCTGGCCGAAGTGCTTTCCAATGCAGCCGCTGTGACTCCTTCGGGACCGATTCTGCGCGGACACTTGCCATTCGATCTTCGCGCAAGCGCCGGACTGACTCCGCCAACGCCTCCGAAGACACTGAACCTTGAGGAGATTCTCGAAGCGGTCGAAAAGCGGATGATTCAGCTCGCTTTGCGGAAGACCAAGAACCACCAGTCGGAGACAGCCGAGTTGCTTGGCATCTTCCGGGCGCGCCTGTGGCGCAGACTCGAAGCGCTTGGCATTCCCATTCCGCCGCAACCGCCCAAACCGCGCAAGACCGACACCCCGGAGCCTCCGACATGAACGCTCCGCAACTGGTGGTGGTCGAATTCGATGGCTGGATCGCCAAGCAACTGAGCGAACTGGCGACCGAACACCGCTGGCTTGTACGCGAGGAGCGCACCGTTGACAACGCACTGTCACTGATTCGCGTTCACCAGCCATTGGTGTTAATCGTGCAAGTCGAACCGACCGACGACAAGCCCGCGGCGATGGCACTCATCGCGGACGCTCACCGGCTGTTCCCTGAAGTTCCCGTTGTGGCTGTGGGTGATGCGAAACTCAATGACGCCGACCGCGCGGCCTGGACCGCGGCTCTGTTCGACCTCGGCGCACGCTACGCGCTCTTCCCGCCGATCACCAAGCCCGTTCTGGAAGACGTGATTAGCGGACTGATGGCGACCGCGATCCGCCGCATAACCGGCGCTGAACCTTCCGCGCCGGCTGAAGCAGAAGAACCTACGTTACCGAAGCCGAAACCACGAAAACGCCGCGCGCCGAAGGATAAGGTGATTGACTTGGCCGACGAGGAGTTCGACTCTTGAACCCGCTTGGCGAATTACCGGTGCTGGACGCGGCCCGATGTACGGGTTGTGGCGACTGCGTTGCGGTCTGCCCGGCGGATTGCCTGGCGATGGCAGGCGCTCGGCCGTGGCTTCCGCGACCGCGCGACTGCGTCTCGTGCTCCGCGTGCGAACTGGTGTGCCCGACCGAGGCGATTACGATGAAGTCAGTCGATGCGAAGTGACCGACAGGCTTGAGCGTAGGTCAATTCCAGTTCCAGCGGCACCGCAAGATCGTGAGCCAGCCAGAGCGGGACTGTGGGCAATGCCGACCCAACGCCGAGTTGATACGGGTACACGTCGAGTTTGAGTAACGGACTTGTTTCAGCACTGACACGAGTTGCCCGATAAACCATGACGGAGAGTCCAGTGGGAGACGACCACCGGAGCGGTTCTCCACCTTCGATCAGGTCGCACAACTCATCGTGCAAGTCCGCTGAATAGGTCGTCACGGTATCCACCACGACGAGCGAGACTCCCTTCTGAAGATAGCTGGCGCACTTCACGACAAACGACCGCCGATGCTCCTCTCGATCTTTGTTCGCCTCGCTCACCAACTCAATCGCCGCGACCAGATCCCAGCCGCCCGATCCACGGTAGATTTTCACCTCGAACAGATCAGGGTCGTCAAACTTGATGGTTTCAGACAGAGTGACCGCTGGCGGTGAGTAGACCGCCGCGGTCGTCGCGACCCCGCCGTTCCCGTTCGACTCCTCAAACAGCGAACCGCGTTCGTTTCGTTCGAGCGTGGCGACATCGACCTCAAGTTGCGCCCCGCCTGCGCCTTATAGTTGTCCGAGAGCCGGTCGCCGTTCAAGCGATCAACCATCTTCGTGGCCCAGTTTCCATGAAACACGGACCAAGGAGTGTCGATGCTCAGCGGGTGGAAATGGTCGCGAAGCGGCATTGGAAACCTCTGGATTACTCGATTCGCAGTGATTCGCAGGTATTGGTGTAAGTCAGTTCAAGTTCCAGAGGAACAGCTAGCACGGGCGACAACCAGAGCGGCACGGTTGGCAGAGGTTCACCCACCGCGAGTTCAGTGGGCCACATTTCCAATCGCTCTCGCTCGTTCACTTTCACCACTCGATAACTGATAACGGAAAGTCCGGTCGCCGACTGCCAGGCGAAGGCGTCTGACAGGTGGAGCGCTTTCACCAAGTCGTCGTGCAGATTTGCTTGACGCTCCGTCACCACATCGAGAACCACGACCGAGACGCCGGCCTGAAGGTATGCGGCCACTTTGGTCGCGAACGTCCGCCGGTGGGAGGGGCGGTCTTTGTTCGCGGTGCTAACCAGTTCGACAGCCGCGACCAGCTTCCACCCACCCTCCTGCTTGTAGACCTGAACCTCGAACACATCCGTCTCGACAAACGACACTTCCCCAGCAATTGGAGGGGCGGGCGGGGCGTAGGTTTGCGGTACCGTGGCAACACCACCGTTGCCGTTCTCCCTGAAAAGCGACGACCCCTGGTCTTCCTCGTAGGTTGCCAAGTCGATCTCGACGACTGCTCCCCTGTGAGACTTCGATTCGGATTCATACCGATCAGATAGGATCGCCCCATTCAGCCGCTGGGCCATGACGAATGCCCAACCTCCGTGGAAACTTTCCCACGACTTGCGGACAGATAGTGGCGGGTGGAAATGGTCGCGTAGCGGCATTGGAAACCTCCCGGCTCATCTTACACCAACCGCGGCGCAAAGAGAAACGCCGGAGGTATTGCCACCTCCGGCGTCAAGTAAGAAGCCCGTCGCTGACGCTTCCGGCTCCGATCTCACACGGTGGCCAGTTCGGCCCCGTCGCTGGCGAATCGCTCCGCCAGTGTCGGGTCGATGGCTTCCAGAACTTCCTTGAGCCGCTGACGAGCGACGTGCAGACGCCGCTTGACGGTGCCCGTCGGGACCGCGAACTCCTTGGCGATCTGCTTGAGGCTCCGGCCGCGCAGGTAGAACGCTTCCAGCGTCTGCCGATCGAGCGGCTTCAGATCCGCCAGCGCTTCCTTGAGCTGCTCAACCGCCTCGCCAACCTCGAACTGCTCTTCAGCCGTTCGGGTCCGAGCCTCAACCGCCTCCAGCATCTCCGGGTCGGCCCCGAACAGCGGGCCGCGCCGGGTCAGCCGGTTGATCGCCATACGCGCGGTGATTCGCCGCAACCAGCCCGCGAAGCACCGGGCGTCACGCAACTGCGGAAGCTTCCGCATCGCATGAACGAAGACGTCCTGAGCCAACTCCTGAGCCTCAAGCGGGTCGCGGACCCGGCTCAAAGCCATCGCGTAAACGCTGCTCTGGAACCGGGTGACCAACTCGCCGTACGCCTCCCGATCGCCAGTCTGTGCCTGCTCAACCAAAACAGTGATCTCGTTCCAGCTCATGATTGGGTTCCTGTCCCGATCCTTCCCGTATTTGTTGCTGGCGCCACTCGGCCGGTTGGGAACGCGGTCCACCTCGGATCAGAGAGGAAGGGGACCATCAGTTCTCATTCCGGGCAGGCGGGACTCTGACCTCGCCGACTCGCACCTCAGGCGTCCTTTCAGTTCAAAAGGACATCGGCGCGAACATTCGTCGGCAGGCAAAGAGGGCCCCCACGGCGAGGCCGAAGGGGCGGGTGACCGCGGCGGCTTTCATCTCGTTGGTGGCGGTAGTTCGGCGGGTTGTCACATGCGACGGCGGTAGTCCTGAAGCGACTGAGAGGAAGCGTCTCTCGTCTGCTTCATGGCCCGTCGGTCTGCCGGACCTGTCGTCTGCTTTGGTCAAAGCTGACCGACAAACCGGCTGACGCACCGTGCGACCCGGCAACGCCACACATCCACCAAGCATGAACCAGCGTGATTGAATTCAGACGCCTGGTTGTGACCGTTCAGCAAAAGCGCAATGCATCGACTCTGGTTGTTCTTCTAAGCCTGTGGTCAGGCTCTCGAGGTCAATCCGAATCCGCTTTGCGTTTAAGCCGATGGCCACCTCACTTTCCGGCTGCCGGTATCGGAGCCACTTTCTGTAAGGTCGCTTTGCTGTCGGCTGTCCGGTCGGGCGATTGGCAGTCGCGGCCGAGGCGGACTCTGACATTGACCTTGGGAAAGCGGTCCCGACTGGGGTCTGTGCTTGTTACCGGCCAGTCGCTCGCACTCGTAAGGAGTGGTGGCGTCCTGGTGATAACTGGCCACGAGACGCGGTCAGCCGTGGAACCAGGGGAACTTAGACATCCGGTCGAACCGACCGGGGGCACGGCATCCGAGCCGCCCGTTTGCATCTGCTCGCGCATCTGCATCACGGACTGCTCCTGTCGTGACCGGCCCTGTTCGGGTTCCGGATTGTGGGGCGTTGGGAATTGCCCCAGGGACAGGTTGTCCGTCGGATACGCGAGCACCGCGAAACCCAGACCGATGCGATCGGCCGGGGCGGTCAGCTTGGAGCTGATCACCGTCACGGTCTTCAACACGGTCTTGAGGGTTGTCAGGGCCATCGCACACCTCCGACGGACGTTGCGGCGAACTTCAAAAAGCTCGCCAGGAGAATGAGTTAAGAGGTCATCTCGACGGTTAGAGGGTGAAAAAGAGGTTAAGGTTTCCCACAAGTGGGACGGGTAAACTTACCCAGTCCTGAGCCAGTTGGCAATCGACTCCCGCCGATTTTTCCGGTTTTTCCCATTCTACATGGGAAAGACTCGGAACCAATGCCTCCACGCCGGGGCGAACCCCGACGCCCGTGTGCTTCTCGGACACAGAGTCATACGCACAGGTTCGCGCTGCGTTGCAATTATTTTGGGAATCTTTTTTTGGTAGGAGTTACGCAGTGTGGTGCAGGTTCGGCTTACCGAAGTTGCGCAGGCTGTCTATAGTCGTGGCATGAGCCAACCCAAGGTGAGCGATTCCCAGTACA
>JAKEEV010000141.1 GCA_022616395.1 Planctomycetia bacterium
AATACATGCGTGTAAATCATCGTCGTACTCACGTCCTCGTGCCCCAATAAGTCCTGAACCGTGCGGATGTCCGAACCCGATTCCAACAAGTGCGTCGCGAAGCTGTGCCGCAACGTGTGCGCTGTTGCGTGCTTTGCAATTCCCGCCGCGGCCACCGCCTCCGAAATCGCCCGGCTCACCGAACCCTCATGCAAATGATGCCGCCGGATCACGCCCGATCGCGGGTCCGTCGATACTCGCGGCGACGCAAACACATACTGCCAAATCCACTCCTGATCCGCACTCGGATACTTCACCGATAGCGCCGTCGGCAAGTACACCCGCCCATTCCCTTCCTTCAGATCCTTCGCGTGCTGCCGTTGAACTTCCTCCAAGTGCAGCGCCAGTGCCGTCTTCACCGTCGCGGGCAACATCGTCACGCGATCCTTGAAACCCTTCCCGTCGCGAACCAGAATCTCGTTGCGCCCAAAGTCGATGTCCTTCACACGCAACCGCAACGCTTCCAGGATGCGAAGTCCACTCCCGTAAAGCAACTGAGCAACAAGCCGGTTCGTTCCCGTCAACTCGGCCAACAACAGCCGCACTTCCTCACGTGTCAACACCACCGGCAACCGCTTCGGCCGGTTCGCTCGCACGATCCGCAACTCGTCGAGGGGCTTTCCAGAACATGCTGATAGAGAAACAACAGCGCACACAGCGCCTGATTCTGCGTCGAGGACGCGACATGACGCTCCACCGCCAGATGCGTGAGAAAAGCGTTGACCTCGGCCTCTGCCATCGTGTTTGGATGCCGAATCTTGTGAAAGCGGATGAACCGCTCCACCCAATCGTGATAGGCGTCCTCGGTGCGAATGCTCATGTGCCGCACCCGACAGGCCGCACGCACGCGGTCGAGCAACTTCGGCTGCTTCGGGTCGGTGGCGTTCATCGGCGGCTCCGGGTACGTGTGGTCGATATCCGTTCACGTGCGGAGAATTGTCACCGATAATCCCGACCACGTCAAGAAGCTCCCAGGGCACGTCGAAACAACACACGCCCGGCAACGGCGGGGGCAATAAGATGACGCCATGCACCGCGAGATCAGCGCTGTTGACGACCCGTTCCGCTCCGAGTCGCCGCGGCCGGCGGTGGCGCCTTCGCGGACGGTCACTCGTCGGTCAGCCCGAGGTCTTTGAGCGAAGTGACATCGGTGTAGGAGAGCGCGATCTCCTCCAACCGCTCGATGGGCAACATGCAGAGCCGATCGAAGACGGCTTCCGGCAGCGGGCCGAACTTCTTCTCCAAGAGCTTGCGAACGAGATTGCGCGTGGCCCTGAGCGCTCCGCTCACTTCGAAACTGTTGACCATCGTCTTGACCTCCGGGGCTTGCTGCGCCCACAACCTATCGAATTCTGACACCTGGGACGGGGCGAGTTCAAGGTAATTATTGAAGCACTCGCCAAGCAACCCCTTCCGGGCAGTATTCTCCTGTGCGCGGGCGATTCGTGCCAGCCCCTCGGCTTTAATGCGCGCACGGTCGGCCGCGGGCAACTTCATCAGCGCCGAGAGGGCCACGCCGAGTAGGTTCGCGCCGTTGTAGTACGGCAATCCGTCGAGCGCGGGCAGCCCGATGTAAGCGTACTCGAAGCGAAGCAACAGGTGATCCCAGAGCCGCTCTTCGTAAGCGTCCCAGCCGATGCCGTTCAGCCCGACGCGAAGGAACAAGCAGATCGGCACGACCGGCAGCGCGTGGCGGCGGCGCAGGAACTCGTAGTACCACAGCATTCGCGGGCGAATGTCCGTCGCCCGCTCCGGCGACTCGATCTCGACATCGACAACGACCAGCGAATGATCCGCGGCGCGCCCGGCCGAGTCAGGAACCGGTACGCGGGTCGGCACCTTCGCGACGACATCCAAGACGCGCTTTTCGCCGCCGGGTGGGTCGAGGAACGCTTCCTGCTCGAGCCACTCGGTGCCGCTGAAGTCGAACCGCGCCGCCCAGTCCGGGAAGAACAGTTTGAAGAACTCCGGCAGAAACTCGCGGAGCAGTGACTTGAACCGCTGGTCGTGGTCGTCCATCGGGCACTTCGTTAGGGGACTTGACCGACCCTCACGGCCGATCTGCCGGACTTTACACTCTCGAGCGCCTCCGCCATAACATAACCCCATGCACCGCGAGATCAGAGCCGTTGACGACCCGTTCCGGTCCGAGTCGCCGCTCGGGCTGTACCTGCTCACGGCCATTGTCGGCGGGTTGCTCGCGGCCGACCTGTGGCCGGTTGTCGCGGGCTGGCTCAAGGGTCAGGGAGTCGAGACGTATTCGTGGGCAGGTGAACTCTACGGCTTCCGCTATGCGCTCATCGCGGCGGTCATCGGCGGCGCTCGCGTCCTCTACACCTCTCTTGAAGCGCTCTTCGAGGGCCGCATCGGAGCCGATCTTGCGCTCGCGATTGCCGCGCTGGCCGCAATCGTGATGAAGGAGCCGGTTGTCGCGGCGGAAGTGGTGTTCATCGGGCTTGTCGGCGAATGTCTCGAAGCGTTCACCTTCTCCCGCACACAGAACGCGCTCGGCAAACTCGCCGAACTCTTCCCCCGTCGATGTTGGGTGCTTCGTGATGGTGTCGAAGCTCGCACTTATACCTCTGATCTGCAGGTCGGAGACAAGGTTGTTGTGAAGCCCGGCGGTCGCGTGCCGGTGGATGGAATTGTGATCGACGGTCGATCCGCGGTCGATGCAAGCGCGCTCACGGGAGAGAGCCTGCCCATTGATAAAGGACCGGGAGACGAGATTCTCGCTGGCAGCGTGGTTCAATTCGGCTCACTGACAATTGAAGCGAAGAAGGTGGCGAAGCAGACGGTCGCGGGGCAAGTCATCGAGTTGACGAGTCAGGCACTCAAGGACAAGGCTCCTCTTGAACGCTACGCGGACAAACTCGCTCGCTACTTCCTGCCTGCTGTGCTGGCTGTGGCGCTTCTGACCTTCATCGCGAATGTCGGCTATCAGCTTTCGGGCACTCCTCCGCCTGGCTTTCCCAAACCGACTCTGCGCGCGGCCGCGAAAGTGGCCGCGTATCCCGCTCTGGCGGTGTTGGTGGTGGCCTGTCCGTGCGCTCTGATTCTCGCAACGCCCGCGGCGGTGATCGCGGCTCTCGGTCGGCTCGCGGGTACTGGTGTGCTCATCAAAGGCGGTTCAGCGCTGGAGCGACTCGCGTCTGTTAACGCATTCGCCTTCGACAAGACGGGCACGCTCACTGAAGGCAAGCTCGAACTCGGAGATGTGATTCCGCTCGCGGGCATTTCAACAGATCAACTGCTTTCCGCGGCCGCGACCGCCGAACAGCGCAGCGAACACCCAATCGCGCGGCTAATCGTTCGCGAGTCAACCGCACGCAATCTGGAACTTCCTCCAGTCGAAGCGTTCCAGGCTCACCCCGGAGCGGGAGTCTCCGCGACCGCGGGCGGTTCTATCATCGTGGGCACTCGTCGGTTACTCGAAGAACAGGGCATCGCGCTTCCGCCGGAAGCAATCTCGGCTCTCGAACAACTCGACTCGGCGGGGCAAACGTCTCTGCTCGTTGCCTCAAACGGCAACGTACTTGGCGTGATCGGAGCACGCGACAAACTTCGCCCCGAAGCCGCGCAGGTGCTGGCCGATCTTCGCGCGCTGGGAATCAATCCAGTCGCGCTACTCACCGGAGACCGCGCCGCGGTTGCTCGTGCCATCGCGGAGCAACTTCCCGTAACTGAAGTTCACGCCGAGTTGCTCCCGGCGCAGAAAGCGGAGTGGATTGCTCGCTTCTCAGAACCCACCCCCCCAACACCCCTCCCTGAAAGGAGGAGGGAGTCAGAAGCAGCGGCGCTCGCTGAAGGAACGCGAGTCTCAGAACCCGCGTCTTACTCCCCCTTCCCTTCGGGAGGGGAAAGAAGAGGAGGGTTAGGTCAAAAAAACACTGCCTTCGTCGGAGATGGAATCAACGACGCTCCCGCGCTAGCACGAGCCACTGTCGGCATCGCGATCAGCGGAGGAAGCGGAACGGATGTCGCGGCGGAGGCGGGTGACATTGTCCTGATGGGCGAACCGCTCAAACCGCTGCCGCTGCTCGTGAAACTGTCGCGCGAAACCGTTCGCATCATCCGCCAGAACATCCTCGTGTTCGCGTTCGGTGTGAACCTGGTCGGCGTGGTCCTCACGGGCTGGTTGTGGCCGGTGTTCGCCACTTCACCCGAATGGTATGAGTCTGCTCCGATTGTCGGCGTGATCTACCACCAGTTCGGTTCGCTCGCGGTGCTGCTCAACTCAATGAGACTGCTCGCCTTCGACCGAGCTTCAACCAACCGCACGCTTTTGCGCCTTCGCAGTTCCGCGAAAGCGGTGGAAGAGTGGTTCAACCGAACCTCGTTCGATGGACTTCTGCACGCCATCGGCCACCACTGGAAGGCGATTCGGCGCGCGATACTCGGAATCGCCTTCTTCGCGTGGATTCTTACTTGCTTCGCGCAGATCGAGACGGATGAAGTGGGCGTTGTGAAGCGATTTGGCGAAGTGAATCGCGATCTCGAACCGGGATTACACATCCGCTGGCCGTGGCCGGTGGAGACGGTCACTCGCGTGAGGCCGAACGAGATTCGCACGGTGGAAATCGGCTTCCGCGTCGTGGAGGGGACGGGCACGGGCAAGGGTACGGGAAGCGGCAACACGTGGACCAGCGCGCACGGAGATGGAGTCGTCCGGCTCACTGACGAAGCCCTGATGGTGACCGGGGACGGCGATCTGGTCGAAATACTTGCCACGGTGCGCTATCGCATCAACGATCCGAGAAAGTTCCTGCTGGTTGCTCGCGACCCGGACGGCGTGGTGCGGTCATCGGCCGAATCGGTGCTCCGCGAGTTGGTTGCGAGTCGGCGATTTCTGGAACTGCTCACTCTGCGCCGAGCCGAACTGGAACTTGATGCACTCAATCGCCTCAATGGCAGACTTACCGAGATCGCGCCGGACGGAATGGGCGTGATGCTCGACGGCTTCACGCTCCACGATCTGCACCCGCCTCCGGAAGTGGTGGACTCGTACCACAACGTCGCCAAGGCGATCCAGGAACGCGACCGCGTGGTGAACGAGGCGACAGCCGACGCCC
Organism: Planctomycetia bacterium; assembly: GCA_022616395.1. Classification (GTDB taxonomy): domain Bacteria; phylum Planctomycetota; class Planctomycetia; order Gemmatales; family Gemmataceae; genus Gemmata. The sequence continues at coordinate 5,112 of JAKEEV010000141.1, forward strand.
TGAGATTGCGAAGGCGCGCGGAGGAGGAATCGACCCGCCTGCTGAGGCGCATTGAGGCGGACAAGCACGCCACCGTTGAAGGCGCGAAGGCCGACCGAGACGCGTTCCTCGCCTGGCACCTCGCTCGCACGAAGTTGACCGACGCCGAGGAGACGATGTTCGCCAACGAGCGAGCCAGGCGAATTGCCGCTGGCGAAGCTCCCTCCGTGGTGGACAAGGACATCGCGCTTCGTCGCGAGAAGATTCTGGCTGATCGCCGATTGCTTCTGGAAACGAAACTCACCTACCAGGCCGCGATTGACGCACTGCGCGGCCGCGACAAGGTACTCATCGATGCCGCCGACGTGCCCGGCCGCCGACACCTCTACTTGCTCGACCCGGACATGCTGCGCTTCCCGTCTCTGATTGCTCCAAGAACGCCGGAGAAAGACCCTTGAGCGTGCCGAACGTGATTTTTCCCTGCCGGAGTTCCGCCCATGCTGTACTCGGTGTTTGCTTCTGATCCCGCGACACCAAGTTGGGCCACTTCAATACTGGTACAATTTCCAGTGGTCGGTCTCGTGTTCCTGGCGGTATGGTGGGTATCCAGGAACAACGATCGGCGCTAGGAGAAGTTCATGGATCGGTTGGAATCGCTTTTTGAGCGACAACGCCAAGCCGAAGCTCACCATCGTGAAGAGA
>JAKEEV010001055.1 GCA_022616395.1 Planctomycetia bacterium
GGATATTCACGCGCAGAAGTCGGCTTGTCAATCGCCGTAGAGGAAGATTTGCCAATTTTTCACATTTCAATACGACGCACAGGCTTGCGTCCGCACAACGGAACGAAACCCACTCCGGCAGTGGGACGGTGTTATGGAGAAGCGAACAAATGCCTTCACAACAACGGCATGAACTGGGCAATGGTTCCCGAATCCAATCACTGTCGGTTTTGTCGTCCGCGTGCGAGCGAAAGTCGCGGCGAAACTCGGCTGATTGGTTATTCCCACCACGCGACCCGCGCTTGGTAGGTGGCTTGCAGTTCAGCCGCGACGGACTCGGCTGTCTTCACTGCGGTGAGCGAGTGCTTCGTCCGCTGGGCGTATTCGAGAACCTCCCCCTCGGTAAAGGCGACGCCCTCGACCGCTTTGGCCGCCAACCGCAGAGCTTCGCCACCGGGCATCAGGGCGGTGCTGGCAGTCAGGTCGATCTGCTCGCGTTCGCAGAACCGCTGCCAGCCCTCGACGTTCACGTTCATCAGGTAGCCCAGCAGTCGGGCTGTGTCGGTCATACGACCATCGGCGACTGCCTGCGCCCCGAAGAACAGCGCAGCCAGTTCGAGCTGCTCCATCCGGTGTTGCTCGCACACCTCACGGAGTGCCATCGCCCGACCAAACGTGTGTGGCACTCGGAAAATGACTCGCGGGGCTGAGTCGATCAGTCGCGCGTGTTCTAAGTCGTCGCCCCGCACGACCGCAGCGAGCATCAGCGACAGTCGCTCGGCTGGCGACAGAAGGGCGTAGTGCTTGGCGAGTCCGTTGGTGTTCATTCCCCGCCTTCTGTCTGGCGACTCTTGAGGACGCGCTCCAACATCTCGATCCGGGCTGCGAGGTTGCCCGCCTCGATAGCCTTCAGTGCTATCCCGGCAAGGAAGCCTATCGTCCGGGCCTTCTCAAGGGTGCCCGCCTCAGTTTCTGCCCGTACTAGCGTGACCTGTTCTTCCAGTAAGTCAATCACGTCTTGGGCTGTCTGGAGTCGGAACGCGGTTGGGATTGGGGATGTACTGGGGGTTGTACACCGGTCGCCAGCACGGCGCAGTCGCCGATATTCCCGCTGGTAGCTTCGGGCACGCTCACGGTTCGCAAAGGGCATGATGGTTCCTCACAGAATCACAGAGATTACCCTGGCAGTTCTGCCAAGTGGTGACCAAGCCACAGGGTGGAATCGGGGGAGCGGTATCATCCTGCCCAACCACCTGACGCGGATGCGAACTGTATCGGAGCATCCTCCCTCGCCATCTTGACTAGCGCAAGCAGTACCCACGCTGTGACCACGCGGGCAAGTTCGGAGTCGCACCTGAGAATATCACACTCACCCGTTTCGGTTACGAGGGCTGCTTGGCTCGATGGCAATGAACCGCGCCGACTTGGTGCGTCCGATCCGTAACGAGAACCCGCCGGCGCGGATCGTTGTATCGTGGGCGAGTAACGTCTTCGTCAGCCCGCTACTTGTCGGTACGAAGACGAAGAACTTCCCCGCGCGCCCGAATGTGTCCAGGGCCGCGAACAGTTCGGTGACGCCACCTTTCCACCCGTCCGGTGGGAGTGTTGTCAGCCACGCGGACAGTAGCTGGCGGAAGCGTTGTTCCTCTGTCGCTCGGTAGCGTGCGTGAGTCGTCGCGCTCATGGCGATCCTCAAAAGGGTGACGCGAAACTGTCTGTCTACAATCACGACTGTTCCCAGTGCAGGGCAATCTTGAAACGTCGTTTGGAAGGACCCGCAACTCCGGCGGCCTTCGTGTCCACTGTGGCCAATACTGCCGTTGGACACAAACTCGCAATGATTTCCAGCAAACAGTGCGTTGTGTCCATGCGTCCAAAGGGAAACGAACTTGGAATTGATTGCCTCGGATGGAGTGAAACACGAGGTATGGCCCACTTCACCCGGCAACCAGCTCGAAGAACTCTCTAACAGCCTTGTCATTGTTCAGGAACCGCTCGACAATTACCGCGTGCTTCGGATTCCGTAAATCCAGTTCCGCGCCGGATGCTGGCCAGTTCGCGGACGCCACCCGTGGCGGTGTCGATTTTGCTCGCGTGCCGTTGCGGGTTTCGAGTTCAATCAGGTAATCCCGATGTGCGCCGCTTGTGAACTGAACCCGAACTGCTGCGCGCCGGGTCATCTTCGCAACGCCCCGACTCGCGGTATTGAACAGGCAAGTGATAGATTCGATACAGCGTCGAAGTGCGGCCTTGATCCTGACGCGGAGTTCTTCGGTATCATTGTCTGGATTCATCCCCGCCAACGTCCGCGCTTCGCCCCACGCTTCCGCGACCGGGTTTGCGGCCTCGCGTTGCAACTCGCCCATCTCCGCGTTGACGGTGTTCAACTCCTCACTCCACTTCGCCATATTTGCCGCGACTCGGTCCGCGATCAGTGGGTTACTCATCTTGGCTTCCCATGTCTTCAAAAGTGTTTCCAATTCCGCCTTGCGTTCGCCCAGCGCTTCAAGCCGCTTCGCCGCTTTGTTCTCACCCGCGATGTCTTCGGCGTGAATCTCCGAGAGCTTTGACCGGATGACACGTTCCAGGGGTTCGGCAAGAAACGAAGTCCACACACTGCCGCGGCCTTGCTTGGCACCAACCGGGATAATCGCGCTGGCGCGGTTCTTGACGTGCTTGTAGGTGAGCGAGCCGCCGTCGCGAGCGTCCGCCAGCAGACCGGAGAACAGGTTGACATGCTTCCCGCGCCGTCCCGATCCCGACTTGGTTCGCGACTTCAGTGCCGCTTGTGCCCGCAAGAATGTGTCGCGGTCGATGACAGCGGGGAAGTAATCCTCGATTGGTTCGCCCACCGGTTGACGATCCGAGCCGCGTCCCTTGTGAGGTTGGAACTCGCCAAACGTCGCGTGCGACCGCAGAACATGGTAGACAACGGTTTCATTCCAGACGATGGCACGCCCCTTGAACATGGTTCGGCCCATGACCGGAACCTTATCCGCGTTCAGTTGCTCCGCGATGACATGAACTCCGTTCCCCGCAAGAGCGAGATTAAAGATTCGTCGCACAACTTCGGCACGCTTCGGAACCAACTTCAATTCCCCATCAACCAGTTGCACCCATCCAGGTAACCGGCGCGTTACAACTTTGTTCGCTGCGTTCTCACGCTTCCGCTTCCACGCGGCGCCAACTCGTTCACTCTTCACCTTGCTTTCCGAGTGCCCACGGTTGAGTTCCATTACGGCCATCATCAGTTGCATCGGTTCAACGTCCTCATCATAAACCGTCTCAACCGGGATCAGTTGAACCACCTTCACGCCCGCTTCGATCAGGTTAAGTAGCAGCGTCAGCGCTGGGCGAATCTTCTCACGCGAAAGTCGGTCAAGGGATTCGACAACAAGGAACGACCCAGACGGAACCCGGCCCGCCTTCACAGCATTCACGAACGCAGCAAGCGCGTGCATATCCGGGTTCTCCCGATGCTTGCCCCGATACGCGCTCTCCTTCATCGCGGAGCGTCATTGACGTGTCGAGATCGACCTTGTTCCGCCGGCACCATTCCGCGGTCTTCTCCACCTGTCGGCGAACGGAATCACCAGAGGCTTGTTGCGGAGAAGAGAAACGTAGGTAGGAGTAGGCGACTGGCATTTGTGAACTCCTGAAATCGAGTATCACCCTCAAAAGCAAGGATAACCAGCGCGACCAGATAATGCAACTAAATTATTTGTTACATGCCGATGTTCCACATGGAGCATTGCGTGTTCGCGGCGTTTCTGAGTTCGGGGAAGGATCACCGCGACTGCGGTCGGCCGTGTGAAGTTCACAAGGTGGAGTTGCGTGACCGCGTCGGGGCGAGTTTCCCCGTGTTGCCTGATACCGGCTGCCGCAACACGGTCTTCAACAGCGTCGCGCAGAGCGCTGCTGAGTACGTCGAGCGAATGAGAGAACTGGGCTTACGCACCTTTCGAGTCGATCTACTTCGAGAATCGCCGGCTCAAGTCGGCCCGCTTCTGGACCGCTATGCCCGCGTGATTGCTGGTGTTGACGACGGCCGCGAGACGTGGCGGCAACTCCGCGCGCTCAATCAACTCGGAGTCACGCGCGGGACACTACAACTCATCTAAGGCTCAGACCAACGCAAGCCGCCCGGAGTGATTTGGGCAGTTCAGAGGCTCTGAGCCAGCGCGGGTCTTTTCTCGGACAACAAATGATACAGGAAGAACCGTGTCACCGCCGAGGGGATTCGGTGGCGTTTCCGATTGTCGAGGTTCGTGTTGCGTCCGCTTTGGTGAACCTGACCGTGGACTTGTCGTGAGGGCGCGGGTAGCATTGGCCGAACCGCGGACAAGGCCAGCCACACCATTGCAGCATCCTTCAATCACTCGAAGCTCATCCACTACCGAGCGATTTTCTCATGCACACACATGCACTTTCACGGCGTCAGTTCTTCCAACACATCGGCGTCGGGAGCGCGGCATCCATCCTCACTGCTGCGAGTTGGTCGCGCGCCTACGGTGCGAACGAGGAGCTACGGCTGGCGTCGGTTGGTGTTGGAGGTAAGGGATGGTCGGACCTCACTGGGGTCGCGGCCAGTCCCAAGGTGTCCGTCGTCAGCCTGTGCGACATCGACGACACCGAGAAGCACATGGGCCGCGCCGCGGAGAAGTATCCGGATGCCGCGCGCTTCACCGACTGGCGTCGACTGCTCGACAAGCAGAAGGAATTCGACGCTCTCACCGTCTCCACCCCGGACCACATGCACGCTCCCATCGCGCTCGCGGCGATGGCGCTCAGCAAGCATGTCTTCTGTCAGAAGCCGCTCACACACACGGTCTTCGAGGCCCGGCAGATGCGACTGGCGGCGAAGAAGTACGGCGTGGTCACGCAGATGGGCAACCAGATTCAATCGCACGAGGCCTATCGCACGGCCGTGAAGCTCGTCCACGACGGCACCATCGGAAAGGTGAAGGAGGTTCACTCCTGGCAATCCGGCACGATGCGGTGGCTGACGGTGGACGACCGGCCGCCGGGCGAAGACCCGGTCCCGAAAACGCTTCATGGATGGGACAACTGGCTCGGAGTCGCACCAGAGCGGCCGTACAAGGAGAAGATTTACCATTCGTGGAACTGGCGCGCGTGGCAGGATTTCTCCAACGGTCAACTCGGTGACTTCGGCTGTCACATCCTCGATCCGGTGTTCCTGGCTCTGGGGCTGCCCGCGCCGCTGACGGTTCGCGGAGAATCCTCGCCACTCAACCGTGAGGTGTGGTACAAGTGGTCGATCGTGAACTATGAGTTCCCCGGCACGGAGTACACCGCGGGCAAGACGCTCAAGCTGACGTGGTACGACGGTGAAGGGAAACTGCCCGCGCGCGAAAAGCTCGGAGTGGCGGAGGGCGTGAAGCTGCCCACTTCCGGTTCGCTTCTGATCGGCGAAAAAGGTTCGCTGCTCGTTCCACATGTTGGCATGCCGCGCCTGCTGCCGGAGGAAACGTTCAAGGAGTTCAAGATCGAGAAGGTACCGGCGGTCGATCATTACGTGTCGTGGGCCGACGCCTGCCGCGGCGTCGGGAAGACGACCTCGCACTTCGACTTCGCCGGCCCACTGACGGAGGCGGTGCTCCTTGGAACGGTGGCGATCCGCGTGCCGAGCGAGACGCTGAAGTGGGACGCCACAGCGCTCAAGGTGACCAACTCGAAGGCGGCCGACGCGCTGTTGCGGAAGACCTACCGCAAGGGCTGGGAGCCGGCCTGGGTGTCATGACACAGATTCGTCGGCAATCAGCGAGGCGAGCACTTTCCGCGTGCCGGTAAACGTTCGCCGACCGTGCATCGCAACGAAGTTATCGACCAGAGCCACGTCTCCGCGCTGCCACGGGATGTCGAAAGAGAGTTCGTCGCCCAATTCCACGGCGACCAAAACCGCATCGCGGTCGAGCGGAGAACCGTCTCCGAATGTAATCGCCTTCGATGGGTCGTTGCGGCTATCCTTCCACCCGCGCGCGGCGGCAATCAGTTGATTGAAGAATGTCATCCGCCCGTCTGGCAGCTTCCGCACCGCGGGCAGAACCGGCGTCGTTACTCGCAGGCCATCGGACAGCCACTCCCACGAATAGCCGAGTTCGCGCAGCCGCGTTTCCGCCTCGTCGCGGGTTGTCGCCCGCAGTGTACTCTGCCAGCTTCGGCCCATCCCGGACGCCGCGTCGTTCTCACCCGGCATTACGTGCGAGTAGCGCAGTTCGCGCGTCTCGCAGTCGCGCGCGAACGCAGGACACTGCTCCTTCAACCGCTCCCACAGTATGTCCGACCTGCAGATCGGGGTCGCGCCGCCGGTTTCTGCCGGTTGTTCGCAGAAGAAGAACAGCTTGCTCGGATAGATCGGCGTCTGCGCCATCTCGTGATGCAGGTAGATCGTGACCGATGGCGGGGCTTCGTTGGCTGTAAACACTCGCGGCGTGCGGTTGACGCGCACCGCATTCGACAGCGATTCGTAGTAGGGGAAGTTGGGAAGCGCGAACGCCGCGACGAAGCCATCGAAGTCCTCCGCGGTTGCGAGCGGGAAGTTACGGAAGAGAATCGCGCCGTGCCGCTTGGCCTTCGCGACGAGGTCCTCACGGTTCGCGGCGACCCATTCCCGGACCGTTTCGAGGCTCGCGGCGGAGTCGCGGCACTGGAGCACTAGCGGAAACACCGACCCGCCATGTGTCTGCTGGCCGGTGATGCAAATGGTTTCGGCCGCGAGTTCGGTATGTGGCATGGCCTCACTCGTAGATCGGGCAGAAGGTATTAAACGCGGCCTCGCAGAAAACGCCAGGGTCGTTGAACCGGCGGTTGCGGTCGAGGGCGCTGATCGCGGTCATCTCGTCGGCGGTCAATTTGAAGTCGAACAGTGCGAGGTTTTCTGCGAGCCGTTCGGAATGAGCCGTCTTGGGCACGATGGCCGTTCCACGTTGCACGGCCCACCGAAGCACGATTTGGGCGGGTGTCTTCTTGTGGCGAAGAGCCGCGGCGCGCACGACTTCTTCCGTCAGCACTGACTCGCCAGCCTCGGCCATCCCGATCGCGTGGTACGACTGCGCGCCGAGCGGGGAGAACGCCACCACCGCGATTCCGCTCTCGCGGGCGAACCGGACCAACTTCTCCTGCGCGAGATACGGGTGCAGTTCCACTTGAAGCACCGCGGGGCGGACGCGGGCGTAGGAGAGCAGGTCGCGGAGGAGCGCGGTGCCGTAGTTGCACACGCCGATGCGCCGCACCAGCCCGGCCGCGACGAGATCTTCCACCGCGCTCCACGTCTCCGACAACGACACGCAAGCGAACTTCATTCGCGGTTGCGACTCAGTCGGATCGAAGAACCACCCCGGCGGGTAGCGCTTCTCGAACGGGACGAATTCTTGCGCGATCGGGAAGTGAATCAGGTAGAGGTCGAGGTAATCGAGTTGCAGGTCGCGCAGGGTGCGTTCGACCGCGAGTTGAACGTGCTTGCGCGTGTGGTAAGTGTTCCACAGCTTCGAAGTCACCCACAGATCTTCACGTCGGCACTCACCAGCCGCGAGCGCGCTCGCGATCCCGGCTCCGACTTCGGCCTCATTGCCGTAGTCGCAAGCGCAGTCAAGGTGTCGATAGCCGGCGCGGATCGCCTGGCGTACGAGGTTCGCGGCGGCGGGCTTTGGCACCTTCCACAGACCCAGGCCGACTATGGGCAAGTGTCCACCATCAACAAGCGCGAGGTGAGGGGTGTTCATGGGGCTATCCTACTCCCCCTTCGAGTCAAAAGATGTGGGTCTGGTGTTTGTGCCGTGTCTTTGAATGTCTTTCGGCACAAACACCAGTAACCCACAGGTTTTGACTCGAAGGACTCCTACTGGGGCAGCGGCTTCCCCTTCGTTTCGGGCAGGAACCAGATCAGTACGAGGCCGACGAGGAAGAGACCGCCGAGCATCGTCACCGCGAGCCGGAGGTCGCCCGTCCACGACTTCAGATCGCCGGAGAGCCAGAGGATCGGAGCGGCAAGCAACCGGCCGCCGTTGAAGCAGACGCCGACGCCGGTGGCACGCAGGTGGTCGGGAAATAACTCCGGGAAATACACCGCGTAACCCGCGTGGATGCCGACCGTGAAGAAGCCGTAAAGCGGCAACATGAGCAGCATCTGAGTGTACGTCTGCGGGAGGTAGCAGGTGATAGGAACTATGGCGAGCGCGAGAACGTGCATCAGTGCGAAGGCACTGCGCCGGCCGAGTCGCTCCGCGAGCGGTCCGAAGCAGAGCAGCCCCAGCCCGGCCCCGGCCACCTGCACGATTCCGTAAGCGAACTGCGCCTGCCGCGTCGCCTGCTCGCCGGTCACCCCCGTCCGCTGCAACAACTCCTGCGTGAGGTCCTGCCCCGCGACGGTCACGCCCCAGAACGTCCCCAGGCCGACCGCCGCGAGAAGCAGCCCCAGGATCGCCGGCTTCGCCCACTGCCAGGAGCCGAACAGCTCGCGGAAGCTTCCCCGGCGCTCGGAAGTTCGCGCCTGCACCCAGCGCTCCGGTTCCTTTACTCCGACCCGTACCCACAGCACCAAGAGTGCCGGAAGGATGCCGACCAGATACGCATACCGCCACTCCGCCCCGACCGCCAGCCCCGCGAGCGCCGCCAGCCACGTCCCGAGTACGCTCGTCGCGTGGAAGATGCCTGAGGCGTGCGCGCGGGCCTTCGACGGGAACATCTCGGCCACCAGCGCCGCAGCCACCGCCCACTCGCCGCCGACGCCCAGCGCGACCAGGAACCGCAGCACCGCGACCTGCCACAACTCGGTTGCGAAGTACGTCAGCCCGGAAAAGACTGAGTAGAAGAGGATGGTTAGCGCCATCGTCGGCTTGCGGCCGATGCGGTCGGCGAGCGAGCCGAAAGCGACGCCTCCAACGGTACCGCCAATGAGGAACACGGCCAGGAGCCGGTCGCCCCACTGCTTCACTTCCGGCGAGTCTTTCGCGGTCCCGAGCAGCTCGGGCAGCATGTGAGCGCGGGTGATGTTAAACAGTTGCCCCTCGAACGCATCGAACACCCACCCGGCCGAGGCGATGGCAAGGACGAGCCACTGGGCGCGGTTGACGCCGGAATACCACGCGGAAGGCGCGGGCGAAGGCTGTTGCATGCGTCAGCCCTCCGCGAAGGGCACGGGCCGCCTGGCTTCGAGCGAC
>JAKEEV010001056.1 GCA_022616395.1 Planctomycetia bacterium
CCTCGGACCGGACATCCCTGAACGAAACACCCTTCGGGAACTCGCCCCCAGAGCGCTTTGGGTTGAGGTTGGTTCGGAGTTCGGTCCAGAGGAGTGGCGTCTGATTGCGAGGTACAGCAACAACACGATAACCCCGCCGGCGATTGACATCAGCCACCCCGGCCACATCCGATTGACATCCGGGTCGTTGGTCCAGGTCGGCCAGATGGCTGAGGAAATCAGTCCGCCGACGATCGCTCCAACAATTCCCAGAGCGATCGTGAGCAGAGTCCCAATGTGCTGCTTGCCGGGCACAAGCGCCCGTGCGATCAACCCAACGATTAGCCCGGTCAGAATCCAACTCAGTAGAGACAGCATTGCTCAACTCCGGTTGTCTACGGGGTAATTCACCACCGCATGGTGTTGCTGGAAGAGGGAACCAACCAACTGGATGAGGAATCTGCAACCCACGTGCCATCGGAAACGGGTTATGTTGTGGGTGCAGGAAGAGATTTTGGCGTTGTGGAGGTTTGACCCAGCCGGCTGACGCCGGCGGGTCGACAAAGACCCAATCCACCCAGCCGGCTGACGCCGGCGGTTCGACAATGCCCCGTCGAACCGCCGGCGTTAGCCGGCTGGGTTGCTTCAACAACCAGATTCCCTTACTGCACCCTATGTTGTTGCCCGTGAAGTGAGCTGCCCTGGGCTATGACCGCGCCGCGCCCTTCTTCCCTCTTCCCGAGCGTCCTCTTTTCCTGCTCTGCCGCAGGCCGACGACTGGATATGCTGATTGAATCGGCCGGCGGGAGAACGACATGACCGAGCGTTACGACTACGTCGTCGTCGGTGCCGGCATCGGCGGGCTAGTCACCGCGGCGCTTCTGGCCCAGAGCCGCCATCGCGTGTGCGTGTTGGAGCGGCACGCCGTCCCCGGCGGTTATGGGCAGAGTTTCCACCGCGGCGGGTACACCTTCTGCGCTCAGCTTCACTATCTGTGGAATTGCGACGAGGGGGACGACTTCGATATATTCCTCCGCCGCCTCGGGCTGAAGGACAAGATCACCTTCAGCCGGCTCGACCGCGACGGCTTCGACCGGCTCCGGTTCCCGTCCTTCTCCTACGACATCTGCTGCGGCTTCGACCGCAACACGGAAAAGCTCGCGGCCCGCTACCCGCAACACCGGGCAGCCATCGCGCGCTACTTCGACATCCTCACGAAGATCAACCGCGAGTTGTTGATCCTGCCGGGTTTCGGGCTGGGGCCATTCCTCCGCGCGCCGTGGAGGTACTGGAACGTGATCCGTTATCGAAACTGGACGACTAGCGATCTGTTCCGCAAGTTGCAATTCCCGACGGAACTGTGCTCGATCCTGGCCGGTCAGAGCTTTGACTTGCTGCTGCCGCCGTCGCGGGCATCTCTCTTGATCCAGGCCGGGCTGGCTTGCGGCTATGACTCCTACCCGTGCGCGCCGAAGAACACCTACGAGCACCTGTTCGGCACCCTGGTGGACTACATCAACACCCGACCCGGTTGCAAGGTGTTCTTCAAGACGTGGGTGAAGGGATTTGAGGTGAAGGCGGGCCGCGTGGTCGCGGCTCACGCGGTGAAGGGGCTTTCGTTTGAGGCCGACCGGTTCATCTTCAACGGCGACCCGAAGCGGCTCCCCGAGTTGACCGGTCAGCAGCCCACGGGCCGCTTCCGCCGAAAGCTCGACTACGAGTATTCAGCCAGCAACTGCTCCATCTACCTCGGCGTTCGCGGACTCGACCTTTCCCGCTTCGGCTTTGGCAACTGGAACATCTGGCACTACACTCACGACGACATCGAAGAGTGCTATCGCGTACAGATGGACCAGGACCGACTGGAGAACCCGTCGTTTTTCATCTCCACGCCAACGCTGCACAACAAGGAGGTGCGGATCGCCCCGGACGGCTGCCAGCAGTTGGTGATCTGTCTGCCGGCCCGCTACGAGCATTTCCGGGAACTGCGCGACAAGAGCCGCAGTGCCTACCTTGCCGAGAAAGAGCGTGTGACGAATCTCGTGCTGGACGAGTTGGAGAAGCACTACGTTCCCGGTCTGCGCGGACACCTCGATCTGGTGGAAATCGGGACGCCCACCACCAACGAGAAGTTCGTCCTCGCGCCTCAGGGGAATGCCTACGGTGCGGCCCTGACCCCGCGGCACTTCAATCTGGGGAAGATCGAGAACCGGACGCCGTACGAGAACCTCTGGCTGGTCGGCGCAACGTCGGGGGCGGTGAGTTTCGCCGGCGGCACTCACTTCGCCATGCTGCTCTACGAAAAACTGACCGGCGAACGCCTTCTGCCCAAAACACTGGAGTGACCGGCGGAAGACGCGATGGGTGAACTGTTTTCGAGTAGGTACCGCTTGCCGAGCGGACCGTCTTTCAGAGCCGCGAGCGTAAGCGAGCGCAGAGTAAGATCGCTCCCTGGCGGTCGCGGCTCTGATTTTGCCGCTCGGCAAGCGGCACCTACTCAGTCTTCGAGAGGCGAACTGATCCGGTGTCCGCCGCCCGCGTCGAGCGGCAACACGGTGCCGTTGATGCCCGTGTTGGTAAGCAGGAACATCACGGCGTCCGCGACCTCTTGTTCGTTGTTGAGTCGCCCGCGCGGAACCATCGCTTCCCAGCGCGGGCCGAGTTTGTCCCGATCCGGGTACTTGTCCAGAAGTTCTCCGTAGATCGGTCCGGCCGAGATGGCATTGACCTGAATGTTGTCCGGCCCCAGTTCGATTGCGAGGTAACGCACGAGGGCTTCCATCGCGGCTTTCACCGGACCCATGCACCCGAAGTAATCCAGATACCGCTGCGCGCCGTTGGAGGAGATCGCGACGATTTTCCCTCCGCCGCGTTTGCGCATGAGTTCGGCGGCCAGGAGCGACCCCTGGTGTAGGGCAACGACGTTCGTGCGAAACGCCCGGTCCCAGTGCTCTACAGTCACATCCCGAAGCCGGGCCAGAATCCCGTTCGAGGCATTGCTCACGTAGTAATCCAGCGCTCCGAATCGCGTCTCGATCTCGCGGAAAAGTTGCTGGAGTTGCTCGGTGTTGGCGACCGAACCCCACAGATGAACTGCCCGGCCGCCCTCCGCCGAGATCTCGGCTGTGGTTTGCTCACCACGCACGCGCGAGTGAAACGAGTTCACGATCACGCTTGCGCCAAGCCGGGCGAGTTGCCGGGCGATCACCTTTCCCAGCCCATGCCCTGAGCCAGTGACCAGAGCGATCTTCCCCTGAAAGGCATTGGGCGACAGAGGCCACACTCCCGGCGCCGCGGTCGGGCTGCTCTTTGGCACCTCGCCTTCAGTCCTTCGTACAGTTGCAGATGACGACACTACCGGCTGAGACGCGCGGACCAGTGCAACGATGTCGCCGATCGAGCGGGGGATTGTGCCGTTCTCCGGCACCGGTATCTTCAAGCGGGTGCGCATCGCGGAGAGAATTTCGGCCCGTTTCCGCGCATCGATCCCCAGATCGTCTTCCAGGTCGGCCGAAAGTTGCAGAATGTGCCGCGGATGGCGCGTGACTTCGGCGATCAGATCGAGCACTCGTTCGTCAAGCCCGTTCGCGGGAGCGATGGGAAGCGAACTCGCGACGGAGGCAGCCATTCTCACCGTGGGGGGAAGTTGGTCTTGTCCTGGAGGGGCTGCTTGAGGAAGTTCGGTGTTGGCCGGCGCGGGCGTTCCGTTTCTGACATGCAATTCCACCGCCGCGATCACCTCCCCGATGGTGCGGAGTTTCGCCGGAGCGACTTTCGTTGTCTCGGGCAACTTCAGCCGCTTGCTCAACACGGCCAGAATCTCCGCCCGCTTCACGGAGTCGATGCCGAGATCCTCCTCCAAGTGGGCACTGGGGATCAAGATCGTCCGCGGGTAACGGGTGACGTCGGCAATGATGTCGGTGACGAACTCTTTCCAGTTCCGGTCCGGCGGGGCGTGTTCGGCGAGCGGATTGGGTGTCCGACTGGTGTTCACTGTGTTCATCTCGCCCTCGGTTCGTGCAGTTTCACTCGGATTGGCGCGTGGTTGGTGTTCGGGCCCAAAGACAGGTGCTACACGGCCCAAGTCCAAGTTTGAAATGCCGGAGTTGCCGGATTGCGTAACGGATTCGTTCCCGTTTCTCGAATGGTCGGCTGTCGGGCGACTGGCAGACGGTGGCCGGGGCAATAACGATTCCGCCCGCGAGGGGACTTTCCCGATCCGATAGCCGACGAGGTTACGCAGCGAGAACACGGTTTGTCCCGTGCTGGTCGTCACTTCGGCCCAGTCCACGAAGATGTGTTCGCCTTCTCGTCGCGCTCGGTTGCATGTCAGGGTGCATTCGTCCTTCGCGACCGACTGGTCGTTTACTCCGGGCGATACTTCGATTGTTCCGCAATGCCGCGGAACGTAGACCGAGGCTGTATCGTCTTCGTCGCGCCCGATCACGGAGAACCGCCAGGTGCCGTCAAGCAGCATAACCGGCACGCGCCCCGTTGCCAGCTCGCGGTTCGCAGCGCTGTGTTTCACGAGGCAGAGGGCGGTCGAATGCGACAAGCCGACGCGAATGTCGCGCAGACATCGGAAGGCGCCGGTGAGCACAAGCGGAGATTCCGGATGCAGGTACGGATCGGGAAGTCGCCAGCCGTCGTGAATCTCATGGCCCGCGTGTTGCGCTGGGATCAGGCGTGGTTGAGCAGTCAAGCAAACTTCCGTCGCGAAGTGAAGAATGTCCTTCTGCAACACCTGACCGCTGGTGTGAACAAAATCGGTAAGCAACCGCACGGCGATTCGCACCTCCTCGGCGCGTTCTTCCAGAACTTCCGCCACCGCCCGCACGTTGACGCGCTCGCCGGGCCGCACCTTCACATACCGTTCCATCGAAAGGTTGTCGAACCGGTGCAAGTGCATTCCGGGGCGCAACTCCATCGCGGTCCGGGCTGCCAGTTCCACCTCGTAGGTACCGGGAAGAGTTGGCATTCCGCTCAGTGCGTGGTCGAGCAGGAACGGGTGAGTGTCGCAACTGATTATCCAGGTCTTCTCCAGGCACGCGGCCGGAATGAGTGCTTGTGAAGCGCTGAACTCGACTCCGAAGTAATCGGCTTCCAGCCGGGTCATGACGTGAACCACCGGCCGCGCCGGGGAGGCGGACAGCCAGCGGTCGAAGAGAGCTTCTCCTTCGGTCCGCGTGATGCCACGCAGCCGGCGAAGGAGGGCGAGATTGACATACTCCGACCCGCGCGTCATGCCGACGTGAAACCACCCCAGCCAGCCGAGACTTGAACCGTCGGTGTTGGTCGCGGTCTGCGTGAGGTGATGCGCGACGCGATCCATTGCCACGTTCGCAGCTCCGTAGTCCTCTTGCCCGGCGTTACCGAGTTGGCTGAAAGTCGAGGTCACCAGATGGAAGTGAATCCGCCGCCCGTGAAAATGCCGCTCGCACGCTCCCAGCAGATTGCCAAGCCCGCCAAGTTTCGTCGCGATGATGCCGCGAAACTCGCCGAGCTTTTTCTCGGGCAGAACTTTAGACGACTGAATCCCCGCTCCGTGAACGATCATGTCGAGCCGACCGAATTCCGCCAACACTCGACGAACCACCAAGTCCACGGCGGCTGCATCGGTCACGTTGGCCTGGTGATAACGGACCGTGCCGGGAAGCGCTGACAGCAGTCGAAGCGTGGACGAAACTTCACGGGCGGAGCGGAGGGTCTGATAGTGCTGTTTCAACTCCGCCATGCGCCGATCTGGAGAAGTACCCAACTCTCGCTGGTAGAATTCGGCTTCAAAGCGCTCGAAGGCTACTTCGTCCATCGCCAGCACTTCCGCCGGCGCGGTCGTCGGATCGGTACGACCAACAAGCACGATGGTGCAACCAAACCGCCGCAAGAGAGTTTCCGCAAGCACCGCGGTTACTCCACGCGCCCCTCCGGTCACCAGAACAACGGACTCGCGATTGAGCATCGGCGAACCGGTCGGCGTCTGTTCAATCACCTCAGTGCGCGACACGAACCGCACGGGCGTGTAGCAGACTTCCACCGGCGCGGGTAATGGGCCTTCTGCCAGTTCCTCCTCCAACAGTGCGAGAGCACCCGAGATGTCACCGGCGGCTGTGTTTACCTGCTTGCACGTTGCGCGCGGCAGTTCGCGCGCGAGCGAGTGTAGGAACCCGGACACAAGCCCCGTACACGGATGGAGGCGCTCGCACGACTCGTCCACACCGGAAAGACAGACGGCACCAACGATCACTTCACCAGTTTCCAGTCGCGCGTAGGCGTGACGCGCGGAGGCGAACAATAACTCCGACAGCAAGATCGACTCCGGGCCGGTCACTGC
>JAKEEV010001057.1 GCA_022616395.1 Planctomycetia bacterium
CGCATCCTGGAAGCTCACCACCGCGCGATTCAAGTTGCCTTGGGTGAGTTTGAGACGTTTGCCGCGACACGAATTCGCAAGGGCAAGTCGGATGGCTCGCGGTTGACCGGGAACATCCTCGCCGGACTGTTCACACACGATACATCCCGCGCGCTCGACCCGCATCTGCACACACATTGCATCGTCTTCAACGCGACGTTCGACCAGACCGAGCAGCGGTGGAAGGCGCTCCAGAATTACGAAATGCTACGCGCGCGCAAATATGTCGAGGCAGTCTATTACCACGAACTCGCGCGCGACCTGCGGCGGTTCGGTTATGATTTACGGAACAAGCCGCGCGGTGATTTCGAGATTGAAGGCGTGCCGGACATGCTATGCCGCCGCTTCTCCAAGCGTCACGAGCAAATCAACGGAGCGCTCGACGCCTTGCTGCGTGAGAAACCCCAACTCGCGAGCGCGAACCTCAACGACCTGCGCGAGCATCTCGCCACGGCGGAGCGTTCTCGCAAGATGCGAGGACAGGACACGACCGAGCTACGCCGCTGGTGGGAGGCGCAACTGACGCGCGAGGAGTTAGGTCGTTTGCACGGGTTGGTACGCGCGAAACCCGAATCGATCGGGGAAGGGAAGCCCGGCGCTGTGGCGGAGGAGGCCGTCGCCTGGGCAGAGGAACATTTGTTCGACCGGCGCTCCGCCGTGCTTGAACACACCATCTGGCAGGAAGCCATTCAACATGCGCGTGGTCAGAACGTGTCCGTCAACGAGCTTCGCCAACTCACTGTTCGGCGCGACTACGTTCGCAAGCCCGACGAACCGGCGTTCGTCACTCGGCGTGAAGTCGTCGCACGCGAATGGGAAGTAGTGAAGGCGGCGAGCGACGGAGTGAGCGCGTTCATGCCTTACGTGAGCACGCCGCCGGAATTGCCGGAATCTCTGTCCGATGAGCAACGCACTGCACTCATGAGATTGCTCACGTCGCGCGACTTCATCACGTTGTTTCGTGGTGGTGCGGGCACGGGCAAAAGCTTCGTCCTTCGTCGGTTGGTGGACACTTTGAAGTCTAATGCACACAGCGTCACCGTGCTCGCTCCGCAGCGTCAGCAGGTGGTTGATCTGACTCGCGATGGATTCTCCCAACCAACGACGCTGACGCAGTTCCTCACTCGGAAGGTCATGCCGGAGCGCGGTGTAGTGGTCGTGGACGAGGCCGGACAGGTCGGCGCGCTGCAGATGCTCGAACTCATCCGCTTGGTGAACGCGCACAGAGGCCGCATCATCTTCTCCGGTGACACCCGTCAGCACGGGCCGGTGGAGGCGTCGGACGCGCTGCTGGCCCTGGAGCGTTACGCGAATCTTTGTCCCGCCGAGCTTGAAACTATTCGTCGGCAGAATCCATCTCTCGGTCGCGACGCAGCCGAAAGGAAGCTCATCCGCCAGTATCGCCGCGCGGTAAAAGAAGCGGCCGCAGGCCAACTCGCCGAATCCTTTGATCGCCTCAACAGCATGGGTGCCGTGCAAGCATGTCGCCTGGACGATCAACAGGAACGATTGGCGGACGAATACCTGCGGCTGGCGGAGGAAGGGCAATCTCTCTTGGTGGTGGCGCAAACCTGGGCGGAGGTGCATCGCGTCAACGAGCGGGTTCGTGCGGCGTTGAAACGGAAAGGGCTGGTGGCTTCTGATGAGCGAGCCGTCGAGGCGCTGGAGAAAGTGGACCTGACGACAGCGCAAAAGCGGGACACACGATTTCATCTTTCCGACCATGTTGTGGTCTTCAATCAACCGCTGCGCGGTTTCGCTTCCGGCACACGCGGCAGACTTTCTGGCATCGTCAAACGCGGCGTTCTGGTCGAAGTCGGCGGCAAGATGCTGCTCGTGCCGCGCCCGCAACTCGACCACATCACCATCTGCCGTCCGCTCAAGCTCGCGCTGGCTCAAGGAGATCGCCTCCAACTCAAGGCCAACCGGCGCATGTCCACCGGCAAAGTGGTGACGAACGGTGAACTGGTTACGGTTAAAGCGGTGCGTGACGATGGCAGTATTGATTTGGCCGACGGGCGGACTCTCGACACGGGATTCCGTGAGTTCCTTCCTGGCTACGCGGTGAC
>JAKEEV010001058.1 GCA_022616395.1 Planctomycetia bacterium
GTAGTCATCACGCTCCGCGTGATGTCGCCGCGAAGCGGCGAAGAGAAATCCACATCACGCCAAGCGTGATGACTACTCTGAAGGGCGGAGAGAAATCCACATCACGCGGAGCGTGATGACTACTCTGAAGACCGCTCGGCTCGCGGCACCTACAACAATCCCCATGTCACGCACGCGATACGATGAACCCGATGAGTCGGACGAAGAACCCGCCGGGGACGGCTCGGACGAGTACGATGTTGATCGGGATTACGACCCCGATGACCCGGAGACGTACCCGGAAGGTGTGTACGCGGATAACGAACGCGCGGTGATTCCGTGTCCGCACTGCCGAACCGAGATCGACGAGGAATCCGAGCAGTGCCCGCGTTGCGGAATGTACCTCTCGAAAGAAGACGCTCCGAGCGAGCGGAAGACTTCGGTGTGGGTGATCGTGATGGTGTTGGCGTTGCTCGCCGCCGCGCTGTGGGTCGCGGGGTGTTGATTGTGTGGAACAACCCAGCCGGCTAACGCCGGCGGTTTGACAAAGCCCCGTCGAACCGCCGGCGTTAGCCGGCTGGGTTGAAACAGCAGCTTGAATCAGAAACTGATCCCGAGATCCAACACCAGTTCACTTCGCCACGTCAAATTCGATGGTCTTCAGGTCGAGTGTGTCTCCCTGGATGTCGATCTGGTCGCCGAAACGGCCCTTCGCACCTCCTCGAACGCCGTTTTCGTGCCAGTAGACGATGCGGAACTTGCCCGCCGGCGCGTTCTTGATCTCAAACTTGCCGTCTTCGTCCGTCACTGCGGAATACGGATGGTCGAAGATGCGCACGTAACCCGTCATCCACGGGTGGACGGTGCAAGTGTACTTGATCGGTCCCGGTTCCTTCACGAGCGGTTTCGGCATCTTCCAGTCGGTCTTCGCGGCGAGGTTTGGGTTGTAATCGCCGTTCTTGTCGCTGGTCCAGAAGAAGTTATGAACAACGGGCGCGGGGTTCTTCACCACAATGGTATCTCCCACGCGCGCGACAGTGATACGCTTGACGAACATACAACACGGCTGGTCGATCACCACTTCCGCGGGCTTGCGCTTCGCGTCGTTGGGGTGAATCTTGTCCTTGGGGAACTCGGACTTCGGATCGGTGTTGTCGGGTCGCAAATAGACCACGACGTTCTTCACTCCGCGATTCTTCGCATTGATGAGAATCGATTCGTCGAGGATCGGGCCGTTCATCAGGCAGTGCTTTTTGTCCTGCGTCACGTTGAGCGCTTTGCGTTCGGGGATCGGTTTCTTGGCGGGGAAGACAACCTGCCCCTTGATCGTTGTCCATTGCGCGGGCTGCGATCTCGCGATGGTTGCGAAAACGATGACAAGCGCGCAGCTCCCCGCACACGACACAAAATGCCGC
The DNA here is from genome assembly GCA_022616395.1 of Planctomycetia bacterium. Lineage (GTDB taxonomy): Bacteria > Planctomycetota > Planctomycetia > Gemmatales > Gemmataceae > Gemmata. Next base: position 1,395 of record JAKEEV010001058.1, read on the forward strand.
ATGAGAAAACACCTCGTAAGGAAAGGGAAATGTTTGACTCCTCCGACCGTCCCGTTGAGGTTCGGTTGAGAAGTCGCGCTGTTTTGACCCCGAAGGGGTCGGACAGCTTAGCCCAGGGCAACGCCCTGGGAAGGATGACACCAACCCTCTTCCAGCCTGAAAGGCTGGGACAGGATTCAAATGTCGCAGCCCTTCAGGCTGCAGGTTCATTCCTTCCGTCAACCCAGGGCGTTGCCCTGGGCTATGTTGTCCCAGCCCTTCGGGCTGATGAGCAGCAATTCTTGTTCGCGATTCAGCGATGGTGACGGTGAGATAAACTACTCTTTCGGCCAGTTCTTGTTCTCGAACACCAGCGGTTTGAGTTCCACGCCCTTCGCATCGGGCAAGGTGATCTTCTCACCGAGTCGGCCCGGAGGTCCTCCCAGATAGCCGACCTTTTCGTGCCAGGCCACCAGCCGCCAGTTGCCCGCGGGCGCGTTTGGAATGGCGAAGTTGCCTTTCTCATCGGTCACCGCGAAGTACGGGTGCTCGAACGCCCACACATAACCGGTCATCCACTGGTAAATGTTGGACTTGAACAGTTCGGGTAATCCACGCGCTGGCACCGGCTTACTCACATACGTTTTCCCGGACTCAATCAACACGTTGAAGTTGCGGGTTGCGTCCTCGGCGTTGGGCACGGTGTAATGCACGTTCAGCATCACGGGAAGCGAGTTAGGAAACGCAATCGAGTCTCCTGCGCGCACAGCGAGCACACGCGGCTCGAACTGCCCGCGATCCACGAGAACGGCATGCTCGTTCGGTTTCGCGTCCGCAAATTCGGGGTGGATCGTGTCGGCGGGGAACTCCGCCTTGCGGTCATCTGAATCGGGCCTCAGCCACACCACCACGTTCTTCAGCCCGTGCGTGTCGGCGTGAATGAGTATTTCTTCGTAGTGCAGAGGAGTGAACGGCTTCCACAGGTCCGCGTCCTTGATGGCGTTCGCGGGCACCTGTCGCAGTTTCGGAATGTCGCGGTCTTTCGGGAACACCACGCGGCCAGAGACGTTCACCCATTGCTTGGGAGCAACTTCGCGCGGAGCCGGCGCGCGTTGCGGCGTCGGATCAGGTTTCGACACCGGGTCAGGTTGCGGTTCGGGTTCAGCACGCGCTGGAGTCAGCGGAACAGCGGGCGGTTCCTCGCTTGTTGTCTGACCCAGCCCCAGAGCGACTCCTCCGGCCACCACAACGACCGCGACCGTTGCCGCGAGCTTTGCGCCAAGTCCGCGCTTGAATACTTCCGCTGCCAACGTCGCGGAGATTGGCGACGGAGTGCTCGCAAGCAAAGGAGCCGAGCCGCGTGCAGAGGAAGAAAGCGCCCCGGCCAGCAGACCTACCGAAAGCGTCATTCCGCGCCGGGCCAGACGCGAACGCAGAAGTTCCTTTCCGCGCTCAAGTCTTCTGCGGAGTGTGCTGAGGCTCCAGCCGAGTTCGCGTGCGGCTTCGTCCTGTGTTTGTTCTTCTAAAAAACACGCGACCAGAGGCGCTCGAAGTTCCTCCGGCAGCGCGGTCAGTTCTTCGTCGAGCACGCGAAGCAATTCGTCGAAGTCCGACTGTGAGAAACCGCCCTCGCGGACGGGGTTCGCCTGTTGTTCGCGCTTCTCCCGGCGCTTCTCGTGCCGACGCGCGGCCAGTCCGACTCTGCGCGCGACACCAAATAGCCAGCCGCCAACGCTTGCGGCCTCCGCGGCGCGTGTGGGATTGCGTGCCAGCACCAAGAAGACTGCCTGGAACGCATCTTCGGCCAGGTGTAAGTCGCCAACGGCGCGCCGACAGACTCCGAAGACCAGCCCGCCGTGTCGCTTCACCAATTGCTCGAACGCGGATTGCTCGTGCTGTTCGGCGAACCGCGCCAACAGCGCGCGGTCATCCAGCGCGGCAAGCGGGTTCGGTAATCGCAGACGAACAGACATCGCAAGGGCCTCCAACGGAGCCTCTACCTTATCATGTCCGCTGCAAAGGCGAGGTGTTCAAGAAAAATGAGCGTCGAGGCGTCAGCCCGACGGTTTCTGTTCAGGAAAACGAGCCGCGACCGCAAGGAAGCGGGCTTACTTTACCCGCTCCCTTGCGGACGCGGCTCGTTTAAAAAAACACCGTCGGGCTGACGCCTCGACGTTCACTTCAGCACGCCAATCGCGAGCAGGCCCAAGATCGTGACGCCCAGCAGCAAGCGATAGACGATGAACACCGCCGTGCTGTAGCGCTTCAGAAAGTTCAACAGAAACGCAATGGAGAGGTAACCCACCACCGCGGACACCACCAACCCCACCCCCAGCGCCGCGATCTGATCGCCGGAAGCGAACAGCCGGTCGCGCTCGTCGAACATTTCTTTCAGTCCGGCACCCAGAATTGCCGGCAGCGACAACAAGAACGAGAAGCGCGCTGCCGCCGGCCGACCGAGTCCGACGAACAACCCCGCGGTGATCGTGGTGCCCGAACGCGAACCGCCCGGCATCAGTGCAAGCGCCTGGAAGCTTCCCACCCAGAGCGCATCGAGCCAGGTGATGTCAGCTTCTTCGCGTGGAGCAAGTCCGCGCTGAGCGCGGCGAACCGCCCACCACTCCGCCGCGCCCATGAGTAGCGCGAACACAATCGCCACAATCGCGATGGAAGTTGGGTTAAAGAATGTCGCCTTGAGCCAGTTCTTGAAGAAGAAGCCGACGAGCACAACGGGTACGGTGCCCAGAACGATGAGCCATCCCATGCGTGCATCGGGTGTGCTTCCGATGTGTCTGGCGCGAAGATCAGCGAAGAGTCCCTTCGCCAGCTTCACCACGTCTTGCCAAAAATAAGCGAACACCGCGACAAGCGTGCCGAGTTGGATGACAACGGTGAACGCGTCTTCGGGGTGTTCGTGGCCCAGAAGTTGACGGGCGACCAGCAAGTGCGCGGTGCTGCTGATCGGCAAAAATTCGGTCAATCCCTGGATTACTCCCAAGATCGTGGCTTCCCAAACCGTCATGCCCTCTCCGTGTGGTATGATGTTCCGGTGGTTTTCGGAGACGTTTCATGTCGCGTGCTCGCTTCCTCGTTCTAGTAATCGCGGGAGTTGGCGGCGCGCTGATCGGCCCGGCTCGCGCCTCCGCGCACGACATGAAGGCGGTGGTGACGGTCGCGCAAGATCATGTGAAAGTCGTCGCGTATTTTGAAGACGACTTCCCGGCCGAGTTCGCCACGGCGCAAGTCACCGATTCAAACGGAAACGAAATCGCCAGCGGCAAGACCGACGAGACCGGCCTCTGGACCTTTGTGCGACCAGCTCCGGGCGAATATACCCTGGTGGCCAAGTCGATGGGACACACTGCAAGGGTCAAGTTCGCCGTGGCCGGTGACCCAGAACCAACCACGTTCACCGGCTGGCGGCTGAACAAGACACTTGGGGTGTCCATTGGCGTGGTTGGGTTGCTCGGCTTCTCGGTGGCCTACTGGTGGTTCCGACTTCGCCGCAACTAAGCACTTGGCCGAGGTTGTGTGTAGCCTTCAAACGAGCCGCGACCGCCAGGGAGCGGTTTCGCCAGACCGCTCCCTGGCGGTCGCGGCTCGTTTGAAACCTGACAAACCTCCGTGGCCGCGTGCTTAGAATATCCTGGCCCGACTTTTGCCCGGAGTTTGTCCCGTGCTGATATCCGAAGACGATGCCTCAAAACTCGACCAGCCGACTCAACGCCGGACGAGTAGCCCGGACCCAGACACCTCGACAACCGATAGCAGTTCCCCAACCTACACGCCCGAAGCCGAATCGCTGCTGGCTCATCTGAAACTCGGGGTGACCCAGAGCGCGGCACGCTCATCGGCAATCGACCGCCCGACCAGTGCCGGCTACGAGATTCTCGACGAACTGGGTCGCGGCGGAATGGGTGTTGTGTTCCGAGCACGACACATCAAGCTCAACCGCATCGTCGCACTGAAGATGATTCTCGCCGCCGACCGTGCTGCTCCGGGGGAAGTCGCTCGCTTCCTCGCCGAAGCCGAGGCGGTCGCGGCGGTCAAACATCCCAACGTGGTCCAGGTCTACGATTCCGGCGATGCCGACGGGCTGCCATTCTTCGCGATGGAGTTCGTCGACGGCGGAACCCTCTCAACGCTGCTCAAGGACAAAGGCTCGCTTCCCCCCACGCTGGCGGCCGAACTTCTCGAAGCCGTGGCTCGCGGGGTTCAGGCTGCCCACGACGCCGGGATCGTGCATCGCGACTTGAAACCGGGAAACATCTTGTTGAGCGCGGAACGCGGAACGCGGAACGCGGAACGGAAGACAGAAACACAGGAAACTTCTTCTGGTTTGAACTCCGCGCTCCGCGCTCCGAGTTCCGCGCTCGTTCCGAAGGTGACCGACTTTGGGCTGGCCAAGCGAATGTCGTCGGACTTAACTCGGACGCAAGCGGTGATGGGCACGCCCACTTACATGGCACCGGAACAGGCCGGGAAAGCGAAGTTCGTCGGTCCCGGAGCGGATGTCTACGCGCTGGGCGTCATTTTGTATGAGTGCCTCACGGGGAAACCGCCATTTGAATCAGACAATCCCTGGTCGCTCATCCGGCAAGTTTTGGATGAAGCACCCGAAGCGCCAAGCAAACGGATGCCCGGTGTGCCTCGCGACCTGGAACTGATCTGTCTGAAGTGTCTGGAGAAGCAACCCCATCATCGCTACCTCAGCGCTCTGGAACTGGCCGACGATCTGAAGCGATTCCTCAAGGGCGAGCCGGTCAGCGTGCGGCCAATCGGCTCGATTGCGCGAGCCGCTCGCTGGGCCAAGCGCAACCCCGCTCCCACAGCGCTCATCGCGCTGGTCGCGTTGTTGCTTGTGGTGGTGCCTCCGCTTGCCGTGTGGAATCAGGCGCGGATCGACCGACGGGACGCGGTCGCGGAGCAAGCGCAACAGAAGCAGGAGCAGGCGCTCCTGGCCGAGAAGCAAGCCAAGCGGGCCGAAGAACAGGCCAAGCGCGCGGAGGAGGAAGCGAAGAAGGCACAGGCCGCCGCGGAGAAATTGGCCGAGGCCCGCGAACTGTTCGGTCTTCAGAACAGACTCCGCAACCGCGCGATGGATCGTCCGCTCGGCTGGACGTGGGCAAACCGGACCGACCTGACGAAGGCTGTGACTCTGGCCGGAACCGATTCGGAAATGCTCGGCGAACTCCGATCCGCGGCGGCTGTCGCGATTCTGGCTCCTGACTTACGCCCGGTCGGAGAGATTCAAAGAGGGTTCACCACCGGGGCCGCGGCCACCGATCCGAAGTCCGGGCGAATCGCGCTGGGCGAGTTCAAGGCGTGGGGGAAGGCCCGTGTTCGGCTTGTGAATCCGACGACGGGCCAGACCATGCGCACGTTTGTGGTCCCCACCGACTTTTTGGGTGGCGTGCAGGACGGAGTGCGGTCCCTGGCCTTCAGCCCCGATGCCTCGCGGTTGTTTGTCGGCACACGCGGATCAAAAGTGATGCGGTTCGATCTGGACAAGCCGGGTAAGGAACACATCGCGCGTTGGACAGCTTCCTCAAACTCGGTCGATCAACTCGCGGTCAGCCCGGACGGCAAGATGGTTTACGGGCTGTGCTCATGGGAAGGAGCGGTGTTCGTGTGGTCGGCCGAGAAGGGGAAACTGCTTCAGAAGCTCACACCCACGGCCCCCGCGCACATTCGATCCTTCGCTATTCTTCCATCCGGAGACGTGATCGCGTGCAACGGTCACCACATTCACCGGTGGACAGCGGATTTCAAGTTAGTGCAATCGGTCGAGAACCGCAGTGCAAACAAGCTCGTCGCGACTACCGCTTCGATGTTGGTTGTCGGCGAGGGGCCACATCTGACGATTTACACACCTGACGCGCTGGAACGAATCGCCCGGTTCGACGACCTGGAACTCCATAAGCGAAGCCACGAAGAATCCCTCCGCCCGATTGTGGTTCATCCGAGCGGGGCGTTTGTGGCCACCGCGTCGGGAGACAGCGACCGCACGGTCAAGATCTGGGCACTCGCTTCCGGCCGATTGATTGGGACAGTAACGGCACCGGGCACGACACCGATTTCGCTGGCGTGGTCGGCGGACGGACGATTCCTGCTTGCGTCTGCTTCCACTTCCACACTTGGCCCCAAAGGTCAACCGCTCATCACCACAGGTTTCGTTGCTCGGTGGGAGTTTGTTCCGTCTCGGTCTCAGACGTTCACATGCATCAATGGCCAGTTACTCTCCACGGCCGCGTTCATGCCCGGCAATCGGGTCGTTGCGATCAGCGAACCGACCGAAGCCAGGCGCGAAGTGCTCGTCAGCGGCTCGGCAAGTGAGCCAGCGGTTCGGGTGCTCTTCGACGAAGCGGGTGGCAACGGCTGGCCGGGGGTGAATGCCAACCCGAGTGGGAAGCTGGCCGTCACTCGGCACAGGCCGGGCATTGTGGTGTGGAAGCCGGGCGAGTCGGTCCCGCCCGTTGGATTCACGGAGAAGAGTGTGCGATGCCCGCGCTTTAGCCCGGACGGCCAGACACTTTGGGCCATTGTGAACTCTTCAGACGTTCACGCCTACGACCCGGTCACGCGAGCACTTCGCGCGGAGTGGAGCAATTCCTTCGCGGAAGTGGTCAGCGGACTCGCCAGTCTCAACGCGCTGGCCGTGGGGCGATCCGCGGCCGTCGCCGGTGGGCGCGATGGCTCTGTTTACTGGCTCGATCTGACGACATGCCGGCCGAAACACACTTTCCCCGCGGCAGGCGATCCGGTCTTGTCTGTCGCTCTTTCGCCGGACGAGTCTCTCATCGTGGCGGGGACACAGAACGGCAAACTGCGCATCATGCGCCTCTCTGACAAGACAGAATTGCCAGCAGTTATCGCGCATCCCGGTGGCGTGAGCACTCTCACGATCAATCACGACGGCACACTGCTTGCCACCGGCGGGCGTGATCGAGTCGTGCGTCTGTGGAAGCGAGTGAACGATCAGTTTGAATTGCTGTTGGCGGTGTCTGATCTCCCCAGCCCAGTCCGCGAACTCCAGTTCAGTCCAACGGCTGACCGGCTTCTGGTCCTGTTGGCCTACGAACACGCCGGCCGGGTGTGGGACATCGCTCGGCTGAAAACTGAGCTAGGAGAATTGAAACTCGCGTGGTGAAACCAGATCGCGTGGAAGCGTTCCCGTTTCATTTGGGCGAGGAGCAGTCAACACTCCGCGTCAGTTCTTCTTCAACTCCGGCAACGGCATCTTGACGCGCGGATCGTCTCCGGGCGGGTCGTCGGTGTACCACTGCCCGCCTTCGTCCTTGCCATTCGGCCCGACGCTGTAGAAGAGATAGCCTTTCTCGGTGGGCTTGTAGATGAGTTCCTTCCCGTTGAAGAGATCGTTCGGCACTTTCGGAATGTATTTCGGAGCGAGATCGGCGAGTTTCGCCGGGTAACGGCCGGTGTCCTTGTGGTAAGCCGCCATCGCGCAGGCGAGATGCAAGTTGCGCTCGGTCTGTTCGATGCGGTCGTGGGCGTGTTGAACCTTCTGGACGGCCGGGGCCAACAGGCTCATCAGAATGTCACCCAGCGCCTTGCCCACTAACTTCCCAGCGTCTTTTTCTTTCAGAAGTTTCTTGAACTTCTCCGCGTCCGCGAGTTCCTTCTTGATCGCCACAAGCTCTTCGTCGATTTTCGCGAACTCCTTCTCGCGCGCGATGCGATCCTTCATCCGCATGGCCTCCGCGATACGGTCGTACCACTTGTTCATCGTTCGCATCACCTCGACCCAGTCCAGCACTTCCAGCAGTTTCATTTCATCGGGGATGACGGGGAGATCGTCTCTCCCGACAAGACCAGCCAGAGCGCCGGGCTTCCCAGCGCGACGAATGTTCTGGAGCGCATCGAGACCCATCATCCGTTCGCTGATGCCGATCTTGTCGGCCATCGGTGCCACGGGCGGAAGTCCTTGCAGATCCTTCAGGCACGAGAGTGCTTGTTTGGACCTAAGCGCGGGGTGTTCCAGATAAGCGAGAGTGGAGTTGCTGGCAATCTGGCAGATGGCGATGCCCACGAGCGATTCGATCAGAGTTGCTCCTCGACTGATGAGCCGGCCAAGCCGGTGACACGCGAGAATGTCGCGCCAGGCATCATCGAATTTCCCTTCTTGCAGTCGAAGCATCGCGCGGCAAGTGAGTGCGGAGGTTAACTCTCGACACCTCTGCACCGTGGGCAGAACCGTGCCGATGAGATTGCTCGGGTCGCCCGGCTTGCGACGAGACACGAGCGGGTTGAAGTACGCTGGCCGTTTTGTCGCCTCAATGACCACCGCGAGCGGCTTCTCGTTGACCTTCAGCCACTCGGCGAGCGGAGCGCAGTCCTTCGCGACCCACGCCCGCTGAGTGGCCTTGCTCTGGAACTCGTAGAACGCTTCCAATCGCTCGCCGGAAAGCCCGAGCGTGTCGTGAACGTGAGCATACACTCCGATGAAGTAGTCGCCGCGTTGAGGTGGGGCTGCGATGTCGAGCCATTTGTAATACTCGGGCGGCAAACCAACTCCACCTTCCGGAGTTGGCCCGAATACTTGTACAAGAAGCGCGTTCGCGTTCTTCTCTGGCGTGATCCCCTTGCTGAGTTCGGCGTTGAGCGCGATCTCGTAGTCGATGTAACCGTGCTTGTCGAGCGGCCCCAAAACGAAGGTCGTGTCCTTGCCAAGCGGAAGCTTCGGAGCGGGCGGTTCATCCGCGGAGCAAGCCAACAAGAGCGAGGAAAGGAGAATCGCATTCATAATGACACCGGTAGCGGTTGGGAGGATTCCCAGGATTCAC
>JAKEEV010001059.1 GCA_022616395.1 Planctomycetia bacterium
GGCGTTAGCCGGCTGGTGAGGTGAAGAACTCACCAGCCGGCTAACGCCGGCCGTTCGCCGTGATCCAGTTCACAGTGAAGCGTGCGACGGTCAGCTTGCCGTAGCTGGCGCGCTTGTCGCTTCCGCGTTCGTAGAAGAGCAACACGGTTCCGTCCTTCGCCAGCACCAAGTCTGAGTAAGCGCTGAAGCCGCTTTCGATGCTGCGCTTGGCGCTCCACGTCTTGCCGTTGTCTTCGCTGAGTCGCACGGTGACGTTCTTGCGGTCGCGACTTGTGCCACCAGCGGGAGGAGTCTTCGCGTTGGCTTTGTCGAGGTTGTCCGGGTTGCTGAAGAGAAGCAGCTTCTTGTCGGGAATCGCGAGAAGCGAACCCATGCAGATTGGTTCGGGGAGCGCATCGTCGAACTTCGGCTTGCTCCACTTCGTTGCTCCATCGGAACTGATAACCACAAGTCGGCGATTCGCCTTCGACGGACTCCGTGCGTTGAGCATCACGGTCCCGTCCGCCAGTTCTGCTACGCACGCTTCATTCGGGCTGTTCCACTCGTCAGTATTGGGAATCGCGATCTCTCCGCGTTTCCATGTCTTCCCCGCGTCGTCGCTGTAGATCGTGGCCGTCACGCTGTCGCCATGTCCACCACCGCCTGTGCCAAGCGACAACCATACCGGAACGACCAACCGGCCGCTTTTGAGTTGAATGCCGTGGCCCGGACCGGTTGCGAATGCCTTCCACGCGTGATCCTTCTTGAAGGGATCGAATGTGCTTTCGGTGATCTCGGTCGGCTTCGTCCACGTCTTCCCGTCATCATCCGAACGCGAGTAGAAGCAGCGCATGTATTCGAGGCAGAAGAGAAAATGCACCGCGCCGGATTTGTCCGCGATCATCACCGGGTTGTTGTAAGTGACATCGTCCTTGGCGCCGAGTTTCTTCTCCAGCGCGACGGGATTGCGCTGTTTTGGACCGGGCACGTCCGCGATCTTCTTCGGTTCGACCCACGTCTTTCCGCCATCCGCGCTTCGACGAAGAAGAATGTCGATGGTTCCCCAGTCGCTTGTGCTTTTGCGTGCCTCGCAGTACGCCAGCACGGTCCCGCTCTTGGTCACCACGATGCCCGGAATGCGGTAGATCGTGTAGCCTCCCTTACCCGCATGAAACAGATCGATCTTCTCAGCTTCCGCGCCGGAAACAGATGAAGCGAACGCGAGTAGAGCGAGAGCGGCAAGAGTGCGCATCACGGCAAAGCCTCCCGAAGGTCGATACATTCGGCACAACTCGCAAGGTACAAGCGAAGAGACTCGAAGGCACGCGCAAAGTGATGTGGACTCGGACGAACGCGAATGGTGTTCTGATAGTGTGGTCCGCTCGCGCGCGAGCGGTCTTCAAATACAC
>JAKEEV010000142.1 GCA_022616395.1 Planctomycetia bacterium
CGCGCTGAGAACTCTACGGGCCGATAGGGTCATTGTCAGTTGAGAATGTGGGTCAGGAATCGGGAAACAGTCGCCGGGCATCGCGCCTGCCGGCGCGTCCACCATGTTCGGCGTTTTCGTGCCTTCCGGCAAGCGCCGATCATTGGGAAAGTGCGGACGTGTTTGCCCGAATGTTTGCCCAAGTAAGGAGGAACGATTCTGTTGGTTGTGTCAACGACACGATCAGGGAACTTTGGGCGGATTCTGTTTGACCAGTTCCTCCGCTTCCGCGATTCGGCCCTCAGCGCGAAGTACGCTGACCAGTCCGTCTCTGGCACGCGTCCACAGTTCGGGTCGACCGACCTTCGCAGCCATGGTCATCGCGTCTCGATAATGTCGCTCGGCGTCGGGCCGGCGTCCAACTCGAGCGTACTGGTCGGCGGCTTCGATCAGCGTCCGCGCCATCAGCCAGTGCCCTTGTGGGAAGTACCGCTTGCCGATCCGCATCGCTTCCTGGAATTGCTTCTCCGCTTCGTCGAGTTGCCCGCGTTTGTTGAGCAGTCCCGCGAGGTCGCCGCGCAGATACGCAATGAGCATGTGGTCATTCCCGAAGAGCGTCTGCATCTCATCGAGAACCTCGTGGCGCAACTTGATGGCTTTATCGTGGAGCGTGGAATCGCCGGTTCTGTCTCCATCGTCCCACATCCGGCGTGAAGTGATGTACTTCGCGCCCGCGGCGATGATCGGTTTGGACGAGGCATACTTCGGAAGCAGGATCATCACCTCCTTGAGGAGTGCATCGACTTCCCCCTTGTGGGCGTTGTCGGGCGTGTAGATCACCATGACCAGAGCTAACCGTGTCACGATGGGATCTCCATGCCCGCCGTTGGGCCAGCGGGTCTGACGTTCGAGGATGGAACGCAGGAGCGATTCCGCTTCTTGTCGGCGTTCATCGGTGGTGAAATCGAACTGGTGCCCGGTTACCCACGCGAGGTTGAACATGGTCGCGGTCACGGCCGGGTGGGAGTCGCCCAGATGCTTCCTTCGCATCACCAGCGCTCGCCGGTAGAGTTTCTGAGCGCTGGCGAACTGCCCCTCGTCCTGGTCGAGCCAGCCAAGGTTGTGCAGACTCGCGGCCACTTCGGCGTTGTCGTCGCCGAGCAATTCGGTGCGAATGGCAAGAGCCTCGTTCAACAGTGGTCGGGCCGTGTCGAACATCCCGCGACTGCGACAGGCGTTGCCCAGCGCGTCGAGGATCGTGGCTCGGGTCAACGAGCGAGTTTTCGGCCGCGACTGAATCTGCCGAACCGATGTGGTGAGAAGTGTTCGGGCCGCTGCGTCATCCAGTCGAGGCAACCGGTTCTCCTGGATAAGCGGCTGGAACCCGAGCGGGTCGGACATCTCGAATGCCTGCTCCAGGATGCCGGACACATCCGCGGCTGCGTCGCGTGCCGCGGCTGCTTCCCGCTCGCGCCTCTCAGCCAGCGCAAGGCTGTCCCTGACCGCCTGCTCCCGATCCTCGGCTTGTTTCTTGGCGACTTGCTCCGCGCGGTACGCGCGAGTCAACAACACGGTTGCCGTGGCGAACCCAACAAGCAGAATCAGCGACATTGCCAGAACCGCGGCGGCCACCGGTCGCCTACGACACCAGTTGACCGTGCGTTCCCACGCCGAGGGCGGTCGGGCCGAGATCGGCTCTCCGCGACCGAACTTCATGAGATCATCCGCCAACTCCGCGGCGGTCGCGTAGCGGTGTCCCGGTTCCTTCGCCAGGCACTTCGCGACAATGGTATCCAGATCGCGAGGCAACCCGCGGACGCGATTTCGTAGTGCCGTCGGTTCTGTCGATGAAATTTGACTGAAGAGAGTTTCGACTGTGTCTCCCTCAAACGGCCTCACTCCGGCCACGCATTCATAAAGGATCACGCCCAGCGCCCACACATCCGCGGGCGGCCCGACGAACTTCGCGCGCCCCGCTGCCTGTTCGGGAGCCATGTACGCGGGCGTACCCATCAGCGCTTGCGTCTGCGTCAGGTCGTGACTCGTCCGCTTCGCTAATCCGAAGTCGGTCACTTTGGGGCAGAGGACAGAGGACAGAGGACAGAAATCAGAGGGCTGAGAGCGGTCTGTCTGTTCTCCGTCTTCTGTCTTCTGATCTCTGACCTCTGACTTCTGTCCTCTGACTTCTGACTTCTGACCTCTGCAACAGAATGTTGCCCGGCTTGAGGTCGCGGTGAACGATGCCCATCTCGTGGGCGGCCGCGACTCCGCGCGCGACGTGTTCAATGAACGCAGCGGCATCGTGTGGCGGAACTGACCCGTGCTGTTTGAGCCAGGTTGCGAGCGACCCACCGCCGACATACTCCATCGCCATGAACGGCCGGCCATCGTGTTCGCCGAGTTCAAAGACCTGGACGACGTGCGGGTGCCTCACCGCGGCCATTACTTCCGCTTCCGCCCAGAACCGCGCGACCGATACACGCCCCTCCACTTTGTCCGCGTGAAGCATCTTCAGGGCCACTTCCCGCTTGAGTTTCGTGTCGCGTGCGAGGTACACGACACCCATTCCACCCTGACCCAACTCCCGCACGATCTCGTAACCGGCGACGACTCGCCGAGAAGTTGATTCCGGAGCAAGCAACTCCGCCACGCGAGCCTGCTTGTCCGGCGATTGCGCAACGGTGCCAGGCTCCGACCGAGTCCGGGGAGTTGGGTCAGGAAGAGTCGGCAGCTTGTCCGGTTCGCGGGTTTCATTGATGTGCATTCAGGGATACTCCGGCGAGTTGGCGACATGGTACCACGCCACCCGACAACGATCACGCGCATATCAAACGTTCAAATAACGACTATTCAGCGCCAGAAAACACTCCCCGTTAAATGAATCTTGGTATACTCCGCACATCCCGGTCACGAACGAGCACGAAGGGGCTTGAGGTCGCCATGATGACCAGTTCGCCCTCAACTTCGCTCACGCTGCTCGACCGACTCCGGCTCCCGCACCAGCCGGACGCCTGGGAGCGATTCGTAAAGCTCTACACACCACTTTTGCGCGACTGGGCGCGCAGGCAGGGCTTTCAGGAAGCCGATGCGGAGGATCTCACGCAGGAAGTCCTGGTCAAGTTGACAAACGAACTCCCGCACTACAACCGGAAGGACGGTCAGACATTTCGCGGCTGGCTGTTTCGCGTGACAGCCAACCAGTGCATTGATTTCCGCCGTCGACGAGCCACCCGCAAGCTTCCTGGCGCGGATGGATTGTCCGGCGTGGGTGATGATTCACCTCTGTCGGAGTTCGTGGAAGGGGATTATCGTCGGGCGCTGGTTCATCGCGGGCTGGAGATGATTCGCTCGGAGTTCACCGACCGAACCATGAGTGCATTTGAACAGGTGATGATCCAGGGTCGTTCGGTTCCCGAGGTGGCTGCGTCTCTGGGTCTGACCGAGAACGCGGTTTTCCTCGCCCGGCATCGCGTACTCACCCGTCTGCGTCAGGAAATCGAAGGGTTTCTGGAATAATTCGCCAATTCTGCTTTTCCACGAAAGTGCCTCACATCTGGTTGCGTTGACTCGAACGAAACCCAAGTCTCACTCCTTTCTCGCGGGGTAGATATGTCCAGGGTAACTTCTCAGCCGACCGAAGAGATTCTTCGCAAGTTCCTGCTCGGCGCGCTGCCTCCCGACGAGTCAGAGAGGGTGTCTCAGTGGGTTACGGAAGATGCAAGCGCCGCGGAGATTCTGCGGAAGATCGAGGCCGAAGACCGGATCACGGACGCACTTCACGACACTGCTTGTGGTCACAAGGGTGATACTTCCGGCGGGCACACCGCGATTCAGCTTTCGCCTCCAGCGCCTCCGCCAGAGCCGATCACCATTCCGGCCCAACTGGGCAACTACCAGATCATTCGCGAACTTGGGCGCGGGGGGATGGGCGTTGTCCTGGAAGCCCACGATGCGCTGTTGAATCGGCATGTGGCAATCAAATTGATCGCGGAGCAGTACGCGAGCCAGCCGCAGATTCGATCGCGGTTCCTGCGAGAAGCTCAGGCGGTCGCGAAGATCGACCACGAGAACGTGGTGCCGATTCTGCACGTCGGCGAAGACGGTGGGTTGCTTTATCTCGTCATGCCGCTGTTGAAGGGCGAAACACTCGACTCGCGGTTGAAGCGCGAGCGCCGATTGCCCGTCGCGGAGTTGCGTCGCGTTGGTCGCGAAGTCGCGGCCGGACTTGCGGCAGCACACGCGGTCGGGCTGGTTCATCGCGACATCAAGCCGGCGAACATCTGGCTCGATGCCGAGACCGACCGGGC
>JAKEEV010001060.1 GCA_022616395.1 Planctomycetia bacterium
GAGTTGGGGGCCATAACGGCCGCTTCTTTGCACCGCAAAGTGAGAAAACCCCACAAATCCTGGGAAAAACAAGAAGAGGAGAAAAGCAGGGGGGTGGCGGGGGAGGGGCGCTTCAACACCCGAAACGAGAACTGCTGACCTCAGCCGCCACCCCTTGATACTACTGCCAAGCGAGCGGGCTTACTTATTCCCGCTCCCTTGCGGTCGCGGCTCGTTGAAAACTTACAAACCTCTCTGGCCCAGTGCTTAGCCGCTCGCGGTTGGCGCGCACTCCGCTTCCGCACTTTCTCATTTCTTCCCCGTCTGTTCACTGTATCTACTCACATTTTCAGTTAACTATGCGGGCGTCGATTTCCTCGCTGGTGGTGTGTGGCAGACCGACTGACTCGCCCAGGCGATTCCGAACCTCCGGGCCGGACGGGTTCGCGCCCACCGGTCTGGGGCTATTTCACACAGACATGGAGGCCACTCTGATGCGCTGGCTCCTCATGTTTCTCTTCCTGGGGGTTGTGCTGGGGTGCGGTGACTCTTCACCCCAACCGCCGGAGATGGGCGGCGAAGACGGCAAGCAGATCGCCGAACTCGTTGAGCAACTCAACGACGACAGTACATCGGCCGCCAAGTTGAAGGCGGCATTCGCGACGGGCACGACCCTCAGCAAGGCCGAACTCAGTAAGTTCCCGCTCTACCGCTACGACCTCAAGGGCATGCCGCATGTCAGTGGGACAAGCGCGACCGCAAAGATCGACGTGATTCTGAACTTGTCGAGCGAAAGTAAGGGTGAAAAGGACTGGACTTTCGTGAAGGAAGGCGACAAGTGGAAGATCAAGTCCGCCCCGCTGCCGTGACGGCGCCCGCGGCGCAAAGCGGCCGGGGGTGGATTGTCTCCCCGGCCTTCGATCTGTTGTTTCTCGCCAACCTCGGGTGGTTGCTGCTTCTCGTTCCCGGAGCCGCCACCCGTTCCGATACCGTCATCGACTTCTGGCAGGTCTACTTTCTCACGCTTCCGCATCGCTGGATCACACTCGTCCTCGTCGTCACCGATCGCGACCGCCGTATCGACCTGGAGCGCAAGCTCTGGCTCATCGCGGTGCTTGCAGCGCTGTTGGTTGTCGGCGCGTACCTGGGGACCGGCGCGTTTTTATGCCTGGCGATGATTGACTATGTGTGGAACGCCTGGCACTTCGCCAGTCAACACGCGGGCGTGTTGAGGATGTATTCGCGCAAGGTCGGTGGCGGCTTCGAGTGGCTGGAACGCTGGGGCGTTCGCGGATTCGTCACCTACGGCGCGGTGCGCGCTGCGGGGTGGGCGACAGGCGCTCTGGAAACGGATTCCGCGCTTGTCTGGTGGCTGCATTCCATCGACCTCGCGGTGCTCGTAATCCCCGCAGCGCTCATCCTCACCAATCTCAGTGGAGCAACACGCGATCGCATCGGGAAGCTGGCGTATCTGGCGAGTGTGTGTTTGCTTTACACGGGCTTCGTTCTGAGTTTGCGCTTCGGGCTTGCGAAGTGGGTGGTGGTGTTCGCGGCGGCGGGTTCGATGTTCCACGCGGTCGAATATCTCGCCATCGTTACTCACTACGCGCGTCGGCGAGAGAATGTCGGTAGTGAGGGGCCGTTTCGCGTCCTGGCGCGCTACTGGCTGCTGTTCCTGGGTGTGTATGCCGTCGCGCTCGGTTCGCTCGGCGCGTGGATGAGCCGGCCGGATTCGGGCTTCCTGGTTCTGTGGCAGGGGCTGAACCTGTGGGCCGCGTTCGTTCACTACGCCTTCGATGGGATGATCTGGAAACTTCGCAAGCCCGAAACCGCCCGCGCGCTGGGTGTGGAAGGAAGGTCATGATGTGGACTGCGGAACTGCGGCTGCTTCTGGGCGCGATTGTGGCGGTGTTTGCGCCGTTCGCGGTGCTGTCCATTGCGACTCCGGTCGAGCGCGCTGCACTCGGACTCGGTCCGGCACCGTTCGGGTGGTCGCGTGTGCTTCTGGGTCACTTGGTTCTTGCTCTTCCACTGGGTTTTGTGTTCGCGACGTGGATGCGGTCGCGGCCGGGAACGATTCTCCGGCTACCGGTTCTCGTGACCGGTGGCGTGATCGTTGGCGCGGTGGCTCTCTTCGGTGCAGCGATGACCGAAGCGGTTGTGTCGAGCAACGCCGGCCCGGTCCCAGCGCTTTTCCTGCGAGTGATCCTGGCCGCGGTGCTGGTTGCTCCGTGGTGTTTGGTATTGACGATGGACACTTCCGCGGAGCAACCAACACCTCCAGGTCGGCTGGCGTGGGTTGTCTCTGCGCTGATCGCACTCATTCCGGCTGGCTTGTATGCGGAAGCGGTCGCGGAGGCGCGGACAAAGTCCGTGGAGGAGTTACTTGCTCGCGGGCGGTATGCGAAAGCCGTTGGCCCACTGAAGGGCCTGTGCGAACTCGGCAGCGAGCGTCCGGTGAGTGGAAAGTCCCCGAACGAGGTCTTACTCGCTCTCGAGAATGACTTGAAGCAACTCCGCAAGGCAGCAGACTGGCCGATAGCGGGAAACAACGCGGCTCGCGTTCAGCGCGCTGCGGTGTTGATCGCGCTCGACCGACTCGATGAGGCCGAAAACTTACTCCTTCCAATGGCGGCACGCGATCCGGTTGCCATGCTGATGCTCGCCTCGATCTATCGCGATCAAGAGAAGTGGTCAGAGAGTGATGAAGCGTTCAATTCCGCGCTTGCGAAGTTGCTTCCGCACGCGGGAACCAACTCAAACGTTCGCGAGATGTGCGTGGATGCGTTCGAGGGGTTAGCGTACAACGCCCGGCACTCTGGTCGGCCCGAGGAGGTGGAAGCGGTGTTGCGTCGCGCGTTGGAGTCGCTTCCGGCGGAGTCCGCGCGCTTCCATTTCCTGTTGGGTCAGCATTTCCACGATGGCGGGCGACCCGGCCCGGCACTCGACCACCTTCGCACGGCCGCCGATCTCGACCCTGCGAACTACGGCCAGCGCGCCGAGAAACTTCGCCGCGACATCCGCACACACAACTACGGCTGTTTTATTTTGCCGGAGTAGGCATTCGCTGGGTGCCGTGGGTTTCATAGTAGCCATCACGCTCCGCGTGATGTCAGGAGTGCAGTGAGCGAAAAGAAATACACATCACGCGGAGCGTGATGACTACTATGAAGACGGCACACGGCGTGTGCCTACTACTCTGAAAGAACGCTGTCGCTTCCGCCGGCGGGGCAACCGGCGTCGAGGAAGGCTTGCAGGATCAGTTGAGCCGCGACTCGATCCACGCGAGCCTTCCGCTTTTTCTTCGTCAGCTTCGCTTCCAGAAGTGCATCTTCGGCGATGGATGTTGTGAATCGCTCGTCCCAGAACACGACCGGCAGCTTTGTCACCTCCGCGAGCCACGAGCCGAAGTTGCGTGCTTCGCGTGACTTGTCGCTTTCTTCTCCGTTGGCATGAAGCGGAAGCCCGACCACCAAGCCCACAGCGCGCGTTCGCTTCACGACATCGGTAAAGAACGCGGCGTCTTCCGACTGATTCTTACGCGTGTAAGTTTCCAGAGGGGATGCGATCAGCCGGTCCGGGTCGCACACCGCCAGCCCGATGCGCACCGTGCCGTAATCGATACCCAGCAGTACGCCGCTCACGTGTATTCCCCGCGGCCATCGGCCTTCAGTTTGTCCACGATTTCCTTCACCTTGTCCTCGAACTTTCGATCCGCGACGAGCGTGGCGTTGCCATCCTGGATAATGAGCAGGTCGCTGACACCATACGTCGCGATCATGTGGTTGGGGTCACCGACAATCACGCAACCGGTTGTCTTGATGCCGCAGTGGAGCGCCTGCACGGTGTTTCGGTTCGCGTCTTGCGGGTTTCGGCGTTCAAGCGCGAGCCAACTCCCCACATCATCCCAGGTGTAAGGTGCATTCAGTACGAGTACCTTTCCTTCCTTCGCCGCGTCCTGCATCACCGCGAAGTCGATGCTGATCTTTTCGGCAGTTGGGTAGGAAGCTCGGAACACATCGGGCCACACGGGAGTTCCCCAGGCGGCCGCGATTCGAGTGACAACAGCATGAATCTCCGGCTTTCGCGCCTTCAGTTCGCCCAGAATCGTTGCGGGCTTCCACACGAAGATTCCGCTGTTCCAGTCGTAATCGCCACTCGCGACGTACTGCTCCGCGACTTCCGGCGGAGGCTTTTCTTTAAACTCCAGTACGTTTGAGGCGTTCACATTCTGCCGCGAACCGGCTGATTCTCCGCGCTTGATGTAACCGTAACCGGTTGAGGGGAACGTCGGGCGGATGCCGAATGTGATGAGCTTCTCCGGGAAGTCCGTCGCGAACTGTTCTGCCGCGTGGATCGCCCGGTTGAACTCCGGCACCGGTTCGATGGCGTGATCGGCGGGCATCACGGCGATAGTGGCGTCTGGATCGACTTTGCCGATGATCGCAGCACCTAATCCAACACAAGGAGCCGTATCGCGACCGGCGGGTTCGCCGATCACGTTCGCGGCTGGCAATTCGGGAAGCTGCGTGCGCGTCTCCGCGACGTATTGTTCGCCAGTAATGATCCACGTTCGTTCCGGAGGAACCTGAGCCGAGATGCGGTCCACCGTGCCTTGCAGAAGCGTGCGGTCGCCGCTGAACGTCAGGAACTGCTTCGGTCGTTTGACGCGGCTTCGCGGCCAGAACCGCGTTCCTCCTCCGCCGGCCATAATCATCGCGTGGAGCATGGGGCTCTTTCAGTAGGTGCCGCTTGCCGAGCGGCACTCACCTGTGGATCTCCGAACGCTTTTGGATTGAGCAAGTGCGCCCGCCTCGGCAAGGCGGGCCTACTGTAGGTGCCGCTTGCCGAGCGGCACTGTTGCCCACTTCACATCACTTGACGAAGGTGTTCAATTGCCCGCCTCGGCTCGGCGGGCCTACTTCAGAACGGTTGGTTTGTTGATCGTCAAGTTGGACGCAATCTTCGCGGCGAGTTCGTCCGCGTCAAGAGCGAATAGAGGAGACACTTCGACCGCATGGCCCTTCGTGTCGATCCCCGCGCGTTTCAGCCATTCGGTATGAAGCGCGATCTGAGCAACGCGGGCGGTTTCGGGCGAATCGGTGCCGGTCGCGTTCTTGATCGGCGAGAACTCCTCCGCGCGTGGGGTCTCAACCGCCAGCCAGCGTTCGGCGTGAGGAAGCGCGTCGAAGATGAACCGCTCGAACTTCACCGCGTTGGGTTCCTTGCTCGCTGC
>JAKEEV010001061.1 GCA_022616395.1 Planctomycetia bacterium
GACCCCAAGTTCGACACGGAGAACGACTGGATCGTGTTGGAGTCTCACCGCCGACTTCAGGATCAACTTTCGAGCAAGTCTGAGCCAGGATCGCCGGCCATCGTGCCCGATCTGTCAATTGATCGCCGCGGGCTGGGCGGGAAGGTGCTCGACTTCCGGGCGGCCATCGCAACCGGCATGGTGGTGTTCGCGCTGTACTTCGCGTGCGTGTATCTGCTCCCAACGCTCAATTGTGAAGAGCGCGAACGCGGAGTTTTGCTCGCTCAGGCGCTCACGCCCGCTTCCCCGACGGAAATCCTCGTCGCGAAGTTCATGTTCTACCCCGCGTTCGGTCTGGGACTGGCCGCGACACTCGCCGCGATCTACAAGCCGGACATTCTCTCCAGTTTGTTCTTCTGGCTGGCGCTCTTCGCGGTCGGAGGGGGATTTTTGGGAATCGGAATGACCATCGCGGCGTGGGCGAAGACTCAGCGGGCCGCGTTTCTGGGCGGGATGTGCTATTTGCACTCGG
Source organism: Planctomycetia bacterium (assembly GCA_022616395.1). Classification (GTDB taxonomy): domain Bacteria; phylum Planctomycetota; class Planctomycetia; order Gemmatales; family Gemmataceae; genus Gemmata. Next base: position 512 of record JAKEEV010001061.1, read on the forward strand.
TGTCGATGGTGCTTCTGGTCTGCGCGGTGAACAACATTCCCTATCTGTCGTATCTGGCCGTCGAGTATCACGGTCCGCGAATTCTCCACGCGGCACTGAGCGGAACGGTTCAGTTAACTCACTGGCGTCAGCTCCTGGCAGCTCTCGCGCTCGCTGCTGTATGGCTCTTCGCGGCCGGCCGCATATTCAAACGACGCGGATGGCAGTAAGGCGAACCCCGCCCGCAAGGGCGGTGGGTTCACCCAGCGCACAACACCCACCGCCCTTGCGGGCGGGGTTCGCCGAAACCCACGGTCACCGCTTGAACGCATCCTGGAAGATGTGCAACAAGTTCCCGCGACCGGTGCGCGGAGTCGGCGCGGGGACTGGAACAACCGTCGGCCCGGCCGCGGTGTTCACTCGTTGCATCGGCGCGGGCACGGGAGTGAGTCTCGTCGGTGGCGAGTTCATCGCGGTTGGCATCACCGGCGGTCGTTGATTGGGTTGAACTGCGCTTGGCGGTTCCTGGTTCGTGGTTGGTCGTGAAAAACTCGGCATTCGCATTGACGCGAAAGCTGGCATGTTGAAGGAAGCAAGCGAAAGCCCCGGTCGCGAATCGCCGGGGAAGAGTGCATCTCGCACATTCTTCGGTCCAGAAAGCCGCGCGATGGTGTGAGGAGAGAGGTGCAGCCCACGCGAAAGCGTCAGGCGGGCATCCGCGATGATCTGAGCCGGTGTCTCGGTCGGGCTCATCGGATAGTAGTTCGCCAGAATGATGTGCGCGGAGTAATCGAGCGTCTGGCCGATCGGAGCGAGCGATTCGTACATCGCCTGCTTCGCGGCCGGAGGGGGTTCAGGAGGCAGTTCCGGTTCTTCTTCCACGACTTTCCTCAAACAGCGCTCCAGAGCGACATACGCATACGTGCGAACCAATTCAGACGCCTCCGCCGGGAAGCCGTCCTTGTTCGAGCAATTCACGGTCGTCATCAGAGCCTTGATGACTTTCGGCGAACAACAACATCCGCTCGCGAGCGCCTTCGCCGCGGCCAGGCGCACGCATTCGTTCTTCTCCGCGCGCAAACCCGCGATCAGCCCCGCTTCGGCTTCGGGGTAATAGCGACAATCCACCGTGCCGAGGAATTCAAGAGCCGCGATCTTCGCCTTCGCCTGCATCTCATCCTGCTTGATCTTGGCGGCGGCTCCTTCGGGGCTGGTCGGTGACTTCTTCAAATCGTCCGGGTTCGGCGGGCCACCCGGTCCACCCGGACCGCCCGGCGCGCCCGGAGGCGGACAAATCGGGCCGAGGAATCCGCCGGTGGCGAGTCCCGCGGGCACGAGCAGATTGTTGACGAACATCCCGACGCGCGAATTGCAAAAGTGAGCCTTGCACTGAGCCTTCTGTTCTGGGGTTCTCGTGAAGAAGCTAAAGATGTTTCTCGGAGGAGCCGCTGCCGGTGCCGCGGGAGCCGGAGTCGCGGCCGCGCCTGTCGTGGGCGGAGTCGGTCCACCCGGCAGAGGAGGCGCTCCGGGCACCATCGGTTGCTGCGCGTGCGCCAGTCCGATCGCGACCAACCCCGCGACCAACGCACCGCCAAAATGCGCTCTCCTCATCGCGCCTCCCCTCCTCACTTCCAGAAATCGGACTGGCTTCAATCGCGCCTTCAACCGAATTCACCGGTTCTGCGCTTCGCAGCGACTTCGCGGAGCAAGCACTCTGGCGAGCCGCGTGAAAGTGGGTAAGGGACTTGATGCGAAATTGCGCGGTGTAATCGCTACAACCGTCAAGCTTCTCCTCCCTGCCAACCGACTAGAGAAGAACGCCGCTGAAAGTGGCCGTCTCTGAAAAGAGACAGGCGAGAGCGCGTTTCAAGTTGCTGGAGCGTCTTAACGAGCCGCGACCGCAAGGGAGCGGGCTTGCTTTACCGCTCCCGTGCGGTCGCGGCTCGTTAGCACACGTCACATAACCGTGAAACGTGCTCTCGAAGTACCGTCCTACTTCGCTCTTGGTTCCGGAGGGAGCAATGGGCAAGCGCCCGATCATGCGTTGCTCTCGCCTCATCCTGCTGCTGTTGGCAGTCGGGTGTCAGCTCCCGGAACGCGCGGAATCCACGACCGAAGCGCTCGCTCCGCATTATCCGCGAATTGCCCGAGCTGTCCCGCCCGAAACAGAAACTTCCCTTCGCACGCATCACGAGGAAGACGCGGAGAACGTCCCTTCCCGGCCAGCGAATTTCCTCGCCGAAGAGCACGCGAGCGGAGCTCTTCGCCACACGCGGAAGATGCCGAAGCTCCGCCCGATGGTGGTTTCGCCGAATGAAGACGAACCTCCTGTATGGATGACCGAACTTCCGCCGATTACCGAACCACCCGGAACGCTCCCAACTCACAACGCACTAACCGAGAACGATTACCTCATGCGGAATCGGTCGCTGGTGTTCGTGCGGGCTTCTCCGCCGGGCGAATTCCTTCCTCCGATTCCCGCTCTGCCGGACAACGATCCTTCGCCACAACTCCCGGCACCCAGACCGCTTCCTCCTCCTGTTTCTGGTTCGCCAACACTTCCCCCACTGCCTCAAGAAAGCTTCGGTGGTGTTGGGCCAATCGACATCAACGGTCAGCCGATTCCGTTCGAGGAACTGGCGAAGATGGTGGATGGGAGCATCTGTCCTGGGTGCGGAGGAAGTCTCGGCGCGGGTGGGTGCGCCAGTTGCGGAGGTGGAGATGGTAGCGGATGTGCTCCCGGTCGGCCGTGCCCGCCGGGCGCTCGACAGTGCGAGCCGTTCCCGGCGAAGACCGCGGCCGGTCGGCTCATCGGACTGGTCTATCAGAGCATCTGCTGTCCCGATCCGTGCTATCAACCGCGCTGGGAACCGATTGCGGATGCCGCGTTCTTCGTGGATGCCGTTCGGCCCAAAAGCAGCACGCGATTCCGCTGGGACTACGGCTATCACTTCGCGTATCCGGATCGCGGAGAGTTCTTCTTCGCACGCGCGGATGGCAATGGTAAAGGCCCGCGCTCGAACTCGCTGGTGCGTGCCATTCCCTACATCGATTATCACGAACTGTACCTGATAACGGAAATCGCGATGGGCAACGCCGGCGTGCAGATCGCGGTTCCGTATCGCTCCGTGAACAGCACTCCCTTCGGTCCAGACGGAGCGGGCTTCGCCGACATGACAATCACCGCCAAGACACTTCTCCTGGATAGCGAACTGGCGATGTTCGGCTTTCAAATGCGGACGTACATCCCGATCGGGAACTTCGGCAAGGGACTCGGCACCGGACACGTCTCGTTGGAGCCGGGGTTACTTCTCGGCTTGCGTCTGGGGCCCTCGACATACTTGCAGTCGCAGGTGGGGGAGTGGATTCCGCTTGGAGGAGACAGCGACTATCAGGGTCCGCATCTGCGCTGGGGAATGAGTCTCAACCAGGTGCTCTGGCAACCGGTGAAGGATGTGAAGCTCATCGGCACGCTGGAATCGACCGGCTTCTCGTTCCAGGACGGTCAATTCACCGACCCGGTACTCGGTCCGCAAAGGCTCAGCGATCAGACCGCGGTGGCTCTGGGCGCGGGCTTGCGGCTATTCTTCTGCGACATCCTCGATGTCGGCCTCGGCTGGCAACACGGCATCAGCGGCAAGTACATGATGCGCGACCAGACACGCTTCGAAGTGCGCTATCGGTATTGAAACAGCACGAATCAGAGCCGCGACCATGCCAGTAGTTTCAAGGGGTCGCCTTTCTGTAGCCCCTTCGGGCAACGGCGTGAAAGACTTTGCGGGAGAGAGTCCCCGAAATCCAAGGGCGTTTGAAAGCGGTGCGC
>JAKEEV010000143.1 GCA_022616395.1 Planctomycetia bacterium
GCCGGCTCACGCCGGCGGTTCGACGGGTCATTGTCGAACCGCCGGCGTGAGCCGGCTGGGTCAAACCTCCACAACGCCAAAATCTCTTCCTGCACCCTTCAAGCAACACGCATTGACTGGCTCCGCGTATCCGGCGACACTGGTTCTTCCGGTCTTATCGCCTGTTCCTCACCTCTCCGGGATTGTTCCATTCTTCAAGGAGTTCATATGCGTTCCGCGAACTTATCATTTCTGTTCGCCGTCGTGGTGGCCGCATGCTTCGCATCGCCGATTGTCGCGGGTGACTGGGCGCAGTGGCTTGGGCCAAAGCGCGATGCGATCTGGGAGGAAAAGGGGCTTGTCTCGAAGTTCCCCAAGGACGGCCCGCCGGTCGTGTGGCGAAAGCCCATCGGGGAAGGCTACGCTGGCCCCGCAGTCGCGGGCGGAAAGCTCTTCATCACGGATCGCGTGAAGGCGAAGATCGACCCGAAGAACCCGCCGCCGAAGGGCACACTTCCCGGCAAGGAACAAGTTCACTGCCTGAACCTCGCCGATGGCAAAACAATCTGGACGCGCTCCTACGACTGCCCATACAAGGAGGTTTCGTATCCCACTGGCCCGCGCACAACTCCCATCATCGACGGCGACCACCTCTACACGCTCGGTACGATGGGCGATCTGCTCTGCTTGGAGGTCGCCGATGGAACAGTTGTGTGGTCGAAGAACTTCCAGAAGGACTACAAGGCTCCGATACCGCTCTGGGGTTGGTCGGCTCACTTGCTGCTCGATGGCGATAACGTGATTGCGCTGGTGGGTGGTGAAGGTCAGGCGGTGGTCGCGTTCGACAAGAAGACCGGCCGCGAGAAGTGGAAGGCGCTCACCACAAAGGAAATCGCGTACTCCCCTCCGATCATCACCGAAGCCGGCGGCAAGCGGCAACTCATCGCGTGGGTCTCGGAGGCCGTGTATTCGCTCAACCCAAAGACCGGCGCGGAATACTGGAAGCACAAACACCCCGCCGAGGGCGAAGTGGCGCGCCCCGCGGTATCGATCATCACTCCGAAGCGCGCTGGGGATAAGCTTCTGATCTCGTCCTTCTACCACGGCACGCTTTGCCTGACGCTCGACAAGGACAAGCCGGCCGCGACCGTCGCGTGGCGCTCGAAGAACTCTTACCCGAAGGAAATCGACGGCATCAACGCGGTGATGACAAGTCTTCTGGTGAAGGATGGGCACGTCTACGGCATCGCGGGGATGGGCGAGATCATTTGCCAGAAGCTCGACACCGGCGAAGTGGTCCGCACCGGCACGGAAATCTTCGGCGACAAGGCCGCGTTCTGCGGGTCGGTGTTCTGGGTTGATGCGGGCGAGTTGGTCTACGGACTGACCGATCAGGGCGATCTTGTCATCCTCAAGCTCTCGCCTCAGAAGTGCGAAGTGCTCGCGACCGCGCACATCCTCGAACCGACTCACGCCGCGAAGGGCCGCAAGGCGGTGTGGTCGCACCCCGCGTTCGCGGGCAAGAAAGTTTATATGAAGAACGACAAGGAAATTGTGTGCGTCTCGCTCGCAGGGTGATTTCAGAGCCGCGACCGTGAGGGAGCGGGTGGGTCTTGCATGGACCGCGGCCGTCCCGGCCGCATCCGTAACTCAAGAGCGGGCCAGCGGCCTGCGGTCCATAACAGAAGCGCTTCCTCACGGTCGCGGCTCCGTTCGACATCACACCAACACTTCCTTCACCACTCTTGACGGCTCCACGCCCGTGAGCCGCATGTCGAGTCCCTGATACTTCACCGAGAGCTTCTTGTGGTTGATGCCGAGCAGGTGAAGCACGGTCGCGTGCAGATCGCGAACGTGAACCACGTTATCCACGGAGTTGTAACCAAGTTCGTCAGTCGCGCCGTAACCCACGCCGCCCTTCACGCCGCCGCCCGCGAGCCACATCGAAAATCCCTTGATGTGGTGATCTCGACCGGGGCCGCCCTTCCCCTGATACATCGGCGTGCGGCCGAACTCGCCGCCCCAGATGATGAGCGTATCCTTGAGCATGTCGCGCTTCTTCAAGTCTTGCAGAAGCGCCCAGGTCGCGCGGTCGGTTGCCCCGCAGCACATGTGCATGTACTTCACTAGGTCGCCGTGATGGTCCCAGTCGCGGTGATAGAGCTGAATGAAGCGCACTCCGCGTTCCGCGAGCCGCCGGGCCATGAGGCAATTCGATGCGAATGAACCATCGCCCGGCTTGGCCCCGTACATCTCCAGTACCGCTTTGGGCTCCTTTGAAATGTCCATTAACTCCGGCACGCTTGCTTGCATGCGGAAGGCCATCTCGTA
>JAKEEV010001062.1 GCA_022616395.1 Planctomycetia bacterium
AGTGTACGCGCTCGTCGCGTTCCTGAAGCGACACAAGGCGGCTGCATCTCCGCGCGCGGTCCGATTCGAGTTAACACCTGGCAAGCCCGTGAAGATTATTCTCGAACCGTGGAACAAGGAAATCGTGCTTCACGATACGCCGTATCCCGGCACGAAGAGCGAGGTGATTCGCACCTGGGGCCGCGACCGTCTTCGTGTGCTGGCCCGGTTGCTTCCGCTGCTTGACGAGCTGGATGTGTATTTGCTTGGCACGGGGTTGCCGAGCTTTTGGGTCGCTCGCATGGGCGAAATGAAGCTCACACTCGGTCTTTCCGGCTGGACCGCGAACGACTGGACCAGCGGAGGAAGCGCCATCGACCAACTCGCTCCTCCAGCCACTCCCTCAGAAGATGTGATGCGCGCCATCGCGGAGGCATTCAGGCAAACACCAACCTGGACTATTGCGGCGCTGACAGCGAAGACGCGCTCTGCGACTCCGGTAGTGTCCGCGGGGTTGAACAAGCTCGCTCTGTTGGGTCAGGTGATTCACGATCTTCCGCATAGCGTTTACCGCTGGCGCCAGGTGATGCCAGTCACGCTCTCTGCGGAAGTGATCGGTCCAGAAAATGAGGAGACAGTCGCCGCTCGACAACTCACCGGCTGGAAGTGCCGCATCACGTCCGACACGACCGACTCGAAGAAGCAACGGCGCGTTGTGGGTGTGGTGGAAGGGCGTTCGAGTTCGGAAGTCACGCTTGATGCGGATGACCGCATCGTCGGCGGGAAGTGCGGCTGTTCGTACTTCTATTCTGGCGGCTTGCGAAAGGGTCCATGCCGACACTTGCAAGCGCTGCGCAACAAGGCCCTCGGAACCGGTCAGGAAGGCACGACGCTGGAGAGTTGGTTCAAGCGATTCACAAGTTAACCGCCGGTGACTGAGTTCCTCCGAAGGAGATACGAGTGACCAGACCCATCCTGCTTGCTGGCATTCTCGGTGGGCTTCTCGGCGTCGCGGGGAACTTCGTGTTGGCTCGTTGGTTCCCGACTGCCACCAAGCCGGATGTGCCTGAGAACCCACCGCAACAGAGCGACGCACGCACACGTGGAGAGGAACTCGTCGCGCATCTGCAAGCCGGGAAAAACGACGAGTTTCTCGCCATCGCACGGTCAGGATTTGCAGAAATGAGCGACAAGGAATACGACGAGGTCGTGAAAAAGCGAATGAAGGGTTTCCGGGAGCTTATCGCGAAAGCCTACGGTCAGACTCGTGGGTTCGAGTTCCTGCGCGAGACGGTAGTGGGTGCATCAATTGTCGAGGTTGCGTATCTGGAGAAGTTCTCCAGGAACTGCGTGGTTTGGTTCTTTTACCTTTACAACAACGGCGAGGGATGGTTGCTAATGGGTTTCTTTTATTCGAGGTTAGACGGCGCGTTCAATGCGTTCCGCTGAAGACAACCTGAAGCCAAGCGGCCGGCTCCGAGACTTAAACATCCTGCGGTGTTCCGCCGCGGGTGCGGTTGCTTGCGATTGCATCCCCAGAGTCGTTGGTCTTTTCGCCGTAGGGAAGGGGAACTCTCCGGCACTGAATCAACCTGCGTCCGCCGGAAGTTCCCCTTCCCTACGGCGTTCATGAACGACTCTGGTCCTCGATTGAAGTCGGAGCCGGCCGCTGATACACCCGCCGACCTTGCGGTCGGGGTTCGCCAAGCGAGTGCCCATGAGCCTGTTCAACTGGTTATTCCGACGCGGACGCAAGACCGACCCTGAGCCGGTCGGTCCTCCACCAGTTGCGCCGGTTCCTGTCCCACCACCAGGGAGCGCTTCAAGTCCGCCAACGCCTCCCGGAGATTCTCCACCAGCGAGCGATGATCCTTACGCCGCGACTGAGTTCTTGCCTATCACCCGGCAGGAGATTCTTGACGCGGCTGAGGGGAAGAACCTGATGGCGACCGCGTTTCAGTTCGGTCGCCAGAGCATCATTCCGCCTGCAAGCGATCCGCGAACACTCCTCATCGACCGCGCTCTGGTCACTCACGGTTTACTCTCGCCGGAAGAACTCGCCGAGATTCACCGAGTCGGCGAGGAGTACGACAAGGTCAAGCCGACCGACCAGAACATCGCAGCGGCCGCGGGGCTGGCGGGTTCTGCCGCGGTGCAAGCGTATCGCGAATCGAAGGAGCGCGAGAAAGCCCGCAAGAAAGCGGAATCCGCAGCTCGCAAGAAACAGCGCGCGGAGGAGGTGAAGCACAGGCGCGCAACCGACATCATTTTTCTTGGGCGCGGAGTGTCTGGCCGGCTTCACCTGCGACTCAGCGACGAAGTTCAACTCTCCGCGCTCGGATTGCCCGTCATGCACTCGCCCGCGGATGTCGCCAGCGTGCTGGGGGTTCCGATCAAGCAACTTCGGTGGCTCGCGTTTCATTCGGAAGCCGCGACACACACGCATTACGTCAAGTTCCAGGTGCCGAAGAAGTCTGGCGGAATGCGCA
>JAKEEV010001063.1 GCA_022616395.1 Planctomycetia bacterium
ACTTGCAAACCCGCATCGCTTCCGGGGTGATTTCCCGCGGGTGGTTGAAGTGAGTCTGAATGTAAACTTTTTCAGCCGAGGCCAAAAGGTCGATGAGTTCGGGGTCGTAGAGCCTTTGCGGGAGCGTGACCGGTACACGAGTGCCGATGCGAATGACATCGACGTGGTGGATGGCCTTCAGGCTTTCCAAGTAGAAGCGCAGTTTGCCGACGGGGAGAGTTAGCGGGTCTCCTCCGGAAACGATCACGTCTCGAATCTGGCGGTGAGATCGAACGTAGTCGATCATGCGTTCATCGTCAGCGCTGACGCCTTCCCACCCTCCACGAGTCAATGTGGCCCGCTTTCGCGTGCAATAACGGCAATACATCGAGCAGTTGGGCGTGGTGATGAGCAGGACGCGGTCGGGGTAACGGTGGGTCAGCCCCGGAACGGGCGAGTCCTTGTCCTCTTCGAGCGGGTCGTCGAGTTCGTAACCGGAAGGATTCTCGGATTCAAGGGGCGAAGGGACGGATTGAAGCCGGATTGGGTCGTTCGCGTTTTCCGGATCAATAAGTGAGAAGTAGTACGGCGGGATGGCCAGTTTGTACTCACCTTCCAGTCGCCCGATGGCTTCCAGTTCCTCCGGGGTGAAGGCGAGCAGATACCTCAGTTGGCGAACTGACCGGATGGCGTTGTGAGTTTGCCATCGCCAGTCGTCCCACTGGTTGTCGGGGATGTCTTTCCAGAGCGGGTGCCGCCGCGGGCGACTGGGAGGCTCGTCGTCCTCGAACGCTACTCCTCCTGAGTTGCAGGCAGGAGCGAGCGGGCGGCGGGCGTCGGTCTCGAACATACGGCCCGTGACCTCCAGGGGTCCGCGAGTCCCGGGCCAGCGCCACGAGGCGACCGGCTCGTCGGGAGCGACTCGACCGGCGATGTGCGCCGGAACAAAGACGCTTTAAGAACGAATCGTAACGCGAGGACTGCGAAAAACAAGTTGCACGACACCCGATACTGTCGGGTTTCTGCGATTTTCTCGCGCCACCGTCGCTACACTCCGAACGATTCCGCGCGCTTTGAGTGGCATTTCCCCGTTTTGATCCCCCGCCACTCCGCGCGCGATTCGTTGAAATACCGGACGCGCACCACACGGTCAACATCAGAGTAGCACCCACGCGGCGCGTGACTACTCCTTTCGATGAGTCTCGATCTTCCTCGTAGGACAGGCTTCCAGCCTGTCTGACGCCATGACAGGCAAGACGCCTGTCCCACGAAAACAGGACAGGCTGGAAGCCTGTCCTACTTTCGCGTCACCGCTCCACCGGTGCGGGTTGAGGAGGATACTTGGCTCGCATCTCGGCTTCGTACTTCGGGTCTGGGTCCGGCACCGGTTCGCCAATCACGATCAGCCCGGCGAGCTGTTCGGGCGACACGCGATGTTTTTCAGTGAGCCAAATCATCAAGTCGCGATAACCGGGGAAGTAGTCCCAGTTGGGAGCCAGGTAGCCCGACCAGCCATTCACGCACGCTATCCCGTGGTCTTGCGCGGCTCTCATCGCTTCCAGTTGAACCAATAGCGAACCGTGCCGACTGTTCCCCGCAACCGATGGGAAAACATAAATCAGCGTTGGGGCGGGATGCCGGCGAATCGCCTCCGCGATCGGAACTTGTCGGGCCAGAACCTGTTCCTTCGGGTATCGCATGAGCTTCCACTCCGCTCCACGCTCACCATCCGGAGAGAGGAGCCACTGATCGGCGACAACCAGAGCCACAACAACCACGCCCGCCACGACTCCCAGGAGTCGTCCGAACCGAGACGCGACCGCAACCAGAGCATCCGAGCAGCCAGCTACCACAATCGCACACGGAAACAGAAGCACCAGAATAATCCGCCCAATCGCGCGGATTCCACCGATTCCGGGGATATATGTGATTGGGGCATACAGCCAGATTCCTTCCCAGCGGGTCACGAACAGGGCCAGCAGAACACTCGCCCACGCGGACACCGCCACCGCCGACCACCGCTCGCCAAACGAACCCGGTCGGATGATCGCGACCAGTCCCACCGCGACAGCAGCCAGCGTGACCAACCCCGTGAGGAGTTGTTGCTCACCAGGAACTATCGCCCGCAGGCCGGTCAGGTCGGCCAACTCCGGGAACGAAGCGGTCAGGGCCGCGGGAGTCATCCACGCGCCCGGCCGAGGAGCCAGAACCCAAACCTGTCCGCGATCTGGAACCCCGCCCCCGCTGGCGTGCCCCAGTGCCAGCGGCAACACCGCCAGAACCGTCCCCGCGATCACCAGAACCCGCCGGGTTCGAGCTTGCGACTCTGGCCGGAGCAGTTCTCCCCAGGGCAACTGACGGCCAAATCGGAGCACCGTCACGAATAGCCCCGTTACGAGCAACAGTATGAGGAAGTAACCGATGTAAACGGAAAGATACGTCTGGCCCGCCAGACACGCTCCGACACCAAGCAGCACCGACGACCGCGGCGCGCGAAGATACTCCCAGGCGAAGACGACCGCCGGCGCAACCAAAAATCGCGGATAGAGCTGAGCGTGTGGCAACTGAGCAACGAGCGGTAGGCCGAATGTGAAGAGGTAAGCCCCCGCGGCCGATCCGAACGCGCCAA
>JAKEEV010001064.1 GCA_022616395.1 Planctomycetia bacterium
GCTCATGAAGCGCGGAATGGAGAGCGCGGTCGCAGACATCGTGAAGAAGCTCGCGCAGATGAAGATCGACGTGAAGGGGAAGAAGGATCTGGAACACGTTGCCACGGTCGCGGCCAACGGAGACGAAGCCATCGGCAAGACCATCGCCGACGCGATGGCCAAGGTCGGGCCTGAGGGCGTCATCACGGTCGAGGAGGGCAAGACGCTTGAGACGAAGCCCGATTTCGTCGAGGGGATGCAGTTCGACCGCGGGTATCTCTCGCCGTACTTCATCAACGACCCCGAAACGATGGAGTGCGTGCTCGATGACGCTTATGTCCTCGTCTACGAAAAGAAGATCAGTTCCAACCGCGACATCGTGCCGATCTTGGAGAAGGTGTTCCGCGAGGGCAAGCCGCTGCTCATCATCGCGGAGGAAGTGGACGGAGAGGCGCTCGCCACGCTGGTCGTGAACGTCATCAAGTCGAACTACCAGTTCAAGGTGTGCGCGGTGAAGGCACCTGGCTACGGCGACCGCCGAAAGGCCATGCTTCAGGACATCGCCATCCTCACCGGCGGCGAAGCGATCTTCGAGGATCTGGGCCTCAAGCTGGAAACCGTCACGCTCGACCAACTCGGCACCGCCAAGAAGATCAAGGTGGACAAGGATAACACCACGATCATCGAAGGAGGCGGGAAGAAGTCCGACATCAACGCCCGGATCGCCACCATTCAGAAGGAACTGGAGAAGAGCACCAGCGACTACGACAAGGAGAAGCTCTCCGAGCGGATCGCGAAGCTCTCTGGCGGAGTGGCGAAGATCACCGTCGGCGGAGCGACCGAGAGCGAGGTGAAGGAAAAGAGGATGCGAGTTGAGGACGCGATGCACGCGACCAAGGCCGCTCACCAGGAAGGCATTCTGCCCGGCGGAGGCGTTGCCCTGCTCCGCGCCAGCGATGGCCTGAAGGCCAGTGGCGACCTGACCGACGACGAGAAAGTCGGTTACAACATCATCGTTCGCGCCTGCCGTTCCCCGCTGAAGCAAATCGCCGAGAACGCGGGCGCGGATGGGAACGTGGTGATCAATGACGTACTCGCGAAGGACGACAAGAACTACGGCTACGATGCCCGCGCGGGCGAATACACCGACCTGATGAAGCGCGGAATCATCGACCCCACGAAGGTCGTCCGCAGCGCGCTACAGAACGCCGCGAGCGTCTCCACGCTGCTTCTGACTTCTGATGCACTCATCGCCGAGGAGCAGAAGAAAGAGAAGAAGGACATCGCTCCGGGCGCTTACGACGATATGTACTAGCCGGAATAGTGTGAGTGCGAGTGCGAGTGTGAGTGAAGACAGGAAGAAGTGAAAAGACAGCAGACCAGAGGCAACAAAGCTTCTGGTCTGCTGTCTTTTCTCACACGCACACTCATACGCAATCGCATTGATTCGTTTCGGTCTGCGGCGGGTTCCGCAAAATCCAATTTCGTAGTTGACTTTTGTACAGTAATGGCGCATACTGGAGGAGAGGGAACCGGCACCCCAGACCGACCACCCTGCGCGCCGGCAGCCAC
>JAKEEV010001065.1 GCA_022616395.1 Planctomycetia bacterium
ACTATACAAAAGTAACTTACTGGACGGATTTTTGCTGTCTAGTAATGGTAGATTGCCAACTGTTGTGTGTGGCAATCTTGGCTATCTGGCAATCTATAGAACGTCGCCAACCCCGCGCTTTCGACGTTCTAAAACAGGCTCTAGCAACCCCGGCGGCTACGCCACTCACGGCGTTGCGCATGTAATCTACTCACACGGGACTTGTCGATTTTCCGGCCTCCGCTATCCTGGAGGTTTACCGGCTCTGTGCAATTATTTTGGATTTTAGGTGACTTATGAAGGTGCGAGCCAGCGTGCGGCGAATTTGCGATAAGTGCAAACTGATCAAGCGGAAAGGTGTTGTCCGCGTGATCTGCGAAGACCCACGGCACAAACAACGGCAAGGGTAGACTCCACATGCCTCGTATTCAGGGCGTTGACATTCCGCCGAAGAAGCCGACCCACATCTCCCTGCGATACATTCGCGGGATCGGGCCAACTACGGCTCTTGAGGTGTGCGAAAAGCTCAACATCGACCCGCAACGGCGCGCCGACCAGCTCTCCGATAAGGAGATCGCTGAGATCGCGGTGCTGCTCGACAAGGAATATCTGGTTGAGGGGCCGCTGCGTCGAGTCGAAGGCGCGAACATCGCGCGGCTGAAAGAAATCAAGTGCTATCGCGGAGAACGGCACCGCAAGAACCTGCCGTGCCGCGGTCAGCGCACCAAGACCAACGCCCGCACGCGAAAGGGTCCGCGAAAGACCGTCGCCGGCAAGAAGGGCGTCAAGGACCTACGCTAACGCTCGGAGTGTGAGTGCGAGTGTGAGTGAGTGAAAAGGCAAAAAACCACCACTTGCACTCACACTCACACTCGCACTCGCACTCACACTACTTCCATGGCCAAGAGCAAGAAGAAGAAGACGCGTCGGAACGTGAGCCGTGGGATCGCCCACGTGCAGAGCACGTTCAACAACACGATCATCACCATCACCGACACCAACGGAGACACGTTGTGTCACTCGTCGGGCGGTGCGGTGGGCTTCAAGGGAAGCCGCAAGAGTACGCCGTTCGCCGCGCAGCGCGCCGCCGAGGAATGCGCCACGAAGGCGAGCAAGTTCGGAGTTAAAGAGATTGAAGTGCGCGTCAAAGGCCCCGGCGCCGGCCGCGAATCGGCGGTGACCGCTCTGCAAGCAGCCGGGTTGAACGTCAAGGCCATCGAAGACGTCACTCCGCTGCCTCACAACGGCTGCCGCCCGCCCAAGAAGCGACGTGTCTGATTTGTTTGCGTTGTTGATTTTCCGTGGTTGGGTCACAGGGCGGAAGCCCTGTGTTGTGTTTCCCAAACCACACGTTGTTGTGTCACTCCCCATACCGACTCTGGGGTTCGCCGGGGAACCACTCCAATGGATATTCACGACGCACTTCCGGCACTCGGCCCGTTCCGATGCCAACTGACCCCTGCTTCTGTCCCCGACTCCCGACTATGGCTCGTAACATCGACCCGGTTTGCAAGATGTGCCGGCGGGAACAGATGAAACTGTTCCTCAAAGGCGAACGCTGCTTCAGCAACAAGTGCCCCATCGAAAAAGAGTCGCTGCCGCCGGGCATGCACGGAGCGCGCCGCGGAAAGCAATCGGAATATGGATTGCGTCTGCGCGAAAAGCAGAAACTCAAGCGATTCTATGGCGTGCTGGAAGCTCAGTTCCGCCGTTACTACACGCTGGCCACACGCGCCGTCGGCAACACCGGCGAACAGTTGCTCTCGATTCTGGAACGCCGGTTGGATAACGTGGTCCACCGGCTCGGGTTTGCCATTAACCGCAACGCGGCCCGTCAGATGGTTGGTCACGGACATGTGCTGGTCAACGGCGTGAAATGCGACATCCCGAGCATGTTGATAAAACCCGGAGACGTGATCAAGGTCAAGGCACGCGACAGCAGCCTGAAGATGGCCCGCGAAACGCTCCAGAAAGGCATCGTCCGTATCCCGGACTTCCTGGAACTGACCAACACCCAGGACGCGCCCGAAGGACGCATGACCCGCATGCCCACGCGGCAAGATGTCGATGAACGCATCACCGACATCCGCGAGCAACTGATTATCGAAATCGCCACAAGGTAAGGTGACAAGACAGGATTAACCACAAAGGCACAAAGGACACAAAGAAGAAAAGACAAGGAAAGTCAGGTCTTAACTCACTCTGTTCTCTTCTGGTTTCTTTGTGTCCTTTGTGCCTTTGTGGTTAATCCTCTTCTGCCGACTTCCGGTTGCGACCGCCGGTTCTGTTCGACAAGGTTGCCGTCTGGTTCGTCCTCTCACCCTGGTCGCGGGCGAATGGGGCGGAAAACCGACGGCGGGAGGATTTGACCATGCGAGTTCGCTGGCGCGGATTGGAATTGCCAAGTCGGGTACACGCCGACCGAAACACACTCACCGACACCTACGGCAAATTCTTCGCGGAGCCGTTTGAACGCGGCTTCGGCATGACAATCGGAAACAGCCTTCGGCGCATTCTGCTTTCGAGTCTCGAAGGGAGTGCGATTACGCGAGTCAAGATCCAGGGAGTGCAGCACGAGATTTCGACCATCACCGGTGTCGTCGAGGATGTGACCGACATCATCCTCAACGTCAAAAGTCTGGTGGTGAAGAATCTCTCCGACCAGCCGAAGACGATCCGCATTCAGAAACACGAAGCCGGGTCGGTTCGCGGAGTGGACGTGCAGCACGACGAGACGATTCAGATTATCAATCCCGAACACCACATCGCGACACTGACGAGCGATGTGCCGTTTGTGTTGGAGATGACGGTTGAGAACGGCCGCGGGTATCGCACCGCGGAAGAGAACGCGGGCAAGGAACGCGAAGTCGGCGTGATTCCCGTCGATAGCAGTTTTTCGCCCGTCGTGCGGGTGAAGTACGACATCGAGGAGACTCGCGTCGGTCAGAAGACGAACTACGACCGCTTGGTGATGGAAATCTGGACCAACGGCACGCTCGCTCCTCACATGGCGGTGGTGGAAGCGGCCAAGATTCTGCGCAAGCACCTCAACCCGTTCGTGCAATACACCGAACCGGGGCCTGAGGTGTCGCTCGAAGAAGGCCCAATCGAGATCGGCGCGGCGGGTTCGGTTCAAGATGCCCAGAATGCCGAACTCGAACGCAAACTGAACATGAGTCTGGCCGAACTCGAACTGTCGGTGCGGGCAACCAACTGTCTGGAGACCGAGGGCATCACGACCGTGCGCGAACTGGTTCTCCGCTCGCCCGACGAGTTGCTCGAAGTCCGTAACTTCGGCGAGACGACGCTTCGCGAGGTGAAGGCCAAGCTCGAAGAACGCGGCCTCTCACTGGGAATGCGGATTCCGCCACGACGCACGTAATTCGCGACATGTGCCGCGAATAGAGGTCAGAGATCAGAGGGCAGAGAACAGACAACAGAGGCCAGAGGACAGAAATCAGAGAAGATCAACAGCGAATTGCTGTCTTCTGCCCTCTGTTTTCTGATCTGTTTTCTGTCCTCTGGCTTCTGTGCTCTGCCCTCTGGTCTGGCACCTCCACCTTCCTTGGCACGGGGTGGAGTTCTTGCTTCTGACCTCTGATTTCTGTCCTCTGACCTCTTCTGAGGAAGCCATGCGCCACCGTAAACGCGGTCGTCACTTGAACCGCAACGCCGCACACCGGCGAAGTCTCTTCCGCAACTTGACTCGCGCGCTCATCACGCACGAGTCCATCGTCACCACAACCCCGAAGGCGAAGGAACTGCGTCCCTTCATCGAAAAGCTCATCACGCTCGCCAAGAAAGCCAACGCGGTTCTCACCGCGGCCGCAGGCAAGGGTGAAGTCGAAGAGAAGAAAGCCAAGATGCAGGCTCTTCACTATCGCCGAATGGCGATGGCTCAACTCGGCCCGACGCACGGCACCGGCCTGTGGAACAAGGACGACGAACCGATCGAAGACCCGCTGAACACCAAGCAGTCGGCGAGCTGGGACACGGTGCTCAAGAAGCTCTTCCGCGAACTCGGTCCGCGATACGCCGACCGGCCGGGCGGTTATACGCGCGTCATCAAGCAGCACTATCGGAGGCTGGGAGACGCGGGCGAAACGGCCGTGATCGAGTTACTCAAGAAGGACGAGAAGAAGGTGATGATGGTGGAGAAGAAGCCCGCCGCTCCCACCGCTCCGACCGTCGCCCCGACTCCGCCCGCGACCACAACCACGCCAGCCACAAGCTGAGTCAGAGCCGGAATCGTCAACGACGGTGCTTTGAACCCGTTGCTGACGATTCCGGCTCCGATTATGTGCTGCTTGGTCAGACCGACAAACCCGAGAAGTGTCGGCCTGACTCAGAATGCCAACTCCAGGAAGTGGCATTCTGGCATTCTGAGTGTCGGAATACTGGACACCTGAATACCCAGAGACCCAAATCCAAGAAGTGGGTATCTGGGTATCTGGGTATCTGACTGTCGGAAAAGTAGACACTTGTTCAGTTTTAGCGGTCGCTCTTCTCTCCCCCCACGCGATCACTTCCGGCGGGTAGAATGGTCGCATGACCGATGAAGATGCGCTTCTGAATGCAATCGCGGCACACCCGGAGGAAGACACTCCGCGGCTGGTGTATGCCGACTGGCTCGACGAGAACACCGACGCGCTCCCCGACCCAAACACCGCCCGCATCCGAGCCGAGTTCATCCGGTTGCAGATCGAGATCGCGCACAAGCAAACGCTTCCGCGCGAAATTCTCAACCGCCACGTTGATCTTTTCAAGCGCAACCAGGAACTGCTCGACAACCACCGCGTCGAACTGCTTGCCCCGTTCGCCGAGAAGGTCAGATACTTCGATGCCATCTTTGAACGCGGATTCCTGACGGAACTGAAAGTCGAAGCGGAACTGTTTCTGGACCATGCGGAGTGGATCGGGAAGCTCAAACCCCTTCCACGAGTGAAACTCGCCGGCATTGCCGCGACGTTCGATGCCTTCTGCGGGAGTGAATCACACTGGCGTTACCTGCATTGCGTTACCTCCTGTCAATTTCAATCAGACTGTTGGGAAGAGCGGCAACTCACGGCAGCCGAAGCCGAACTATTCTTTGCCATGTGCTCACATTTTGCTCGGTTGGAGAAGCTGGACCTGACTGGTTGCGGGATTGACGATCACGGTCTTGAACAACTCCTTGTTCTCACGAGTTCGCAGCCCGCGAAGGGGCAGAGGATGCCGAAACTGACGGACGTTGATCTCACCAGTAACGACATCACGGATGATGGAGTTCGGTTACTTGTCGGCTCGGAACTCTGGCGGAGGCTCAAGCGACTCTCGTTCGGGTACAATCCCGCGTTCACCGATGAGAGCGCGCGGCTCATCTTGGCGGCTGCCTCAAACAGCCCATTGGAGGATTTCTCTTTCCGGTCGCCGCAGCTCAGCCAAGCCTTGGCACAATCGTTGCGAGCCCAGTTCAGCGGGCGAGTTGATCTCTTCTGACCCATCCTCTCACTCGTGGCATCTTTCCATTCGGGCGCGAATCCATAAGCGTAACGTGTAACGCATCACATATTTGACTCTTTCGCGATGACCAATCTGGCCGGCAATACTCACGGCCCGACCGCACTCGGACACTGGCTTCCGGCCGGCGGATCGGCCACCGACTCGCCCGACTCGATCCGAGCCGCGGTCGGCGATCTTCGCGCGCCGGTGGTGGTCGTTCGGACTGATGGCGGCTTTGCGGTTGCACGTGGAAGCGTTTCTTTGGATACATCAGGGGGCTTACGCCCACCGCTCGCCCAACCTGTTGCCGCGATCCTTCCTCCACTGCCTCCGGAACAACTCGGTGACCCGACGTTCCTTCACGAACACGCGGTCCGCTATCCGTACATGACCGGCTCGATGGCAAACGGCATCGGCTCGGTGGAAATTGTCGAAGCGATGAGTCGCGCGGGGATGTTCGGGAGCTTCGGTGCAGCGGGGCTGTCTCTTGAACGCATCGGAGGAGCGATTGATCGCCTGAAGGCCAATCTCGGAGGCGCTCCGTACTGTGTGAACCTCATTCACAGCCCCAACGAACCGGCTCACGAGATGTCCACGGCCGAACTTCTCTTGAAGAAGGGCGTCCCTCTCGTTGAAGCAAGCGCCTACCTCGACCTGACGCCCGCCATCGTTCGCTATCGAGTCGCGGGGCTTCGTGGATCAGCACGCGGGCTGGTGGTTCCGGTGAATCGAGTGATTGCGAAAGTCTCTCGTGTGGAAGTGGCGACGAAGTTCCTCTCTCCTCCTCCGGAACGCATCCTGAAGGAACTGGTCGCCGCGGGTCACATCACGCAGCAGCAAGCGACGATGGCAGCGCGTTTCCCGGTGGCCGATGACGTGACCGTGGAGGCTGATAGTGGCGGCCACACCGACAACCGCCCGGCGATCACTCTGCTCCCGACGATGCTCGCGCTTCGAGATCGTTTGCAAGAGAAGTTCAAGTTCGCCAATCCTCCGCGAATAGGATTGGCTGGCGGAATCGCGACTCCTTCGAGCGTCGCGGGCGCGTTCGCGATGGGTGCGGCTTACGTCGTGACTGGCAGTGTGAATCAGGCGTGCATTGAGTCCGGCAGTTCGGATGCTGTGAGGAAGATGCTCGCGGAGGCGGGTCAGGCGGATGTCATCATGGCCCCGGCCGCGGACATGTTCGAGATGGGCGTGAAAGTTCAGGTGCTCAAACGAGGCACCATGTTCGCCATGCGCGCCCAAAAACTCTACGACCTGTACAAGACTTACACCAGTTGGGAAGCGATTCCAGAGCCGGAACGTGTCCAGGTTGAGAAGACGTTCTTCCGCAACACATTCGCGGAAGTATGGAAGCTGACTCGCGACTTCTGGACCAAACGCGAACCCGCCCAGCTCGCGAAGGCGGACACGGACCCGCGACACCGAATGGCTCTTGCGTTCAGATGGTATCTGGGGCTTTCAAGCCGCTGGGCCAACGCGGGCGAACCGGGCCGGCAACTGGATTATCAGGTGTGGTGCGGACCGGCGATGGGCGCGTTCAACGAATGGGCGAAGGGATCGTTCCTCGAAGTCCCGCAAGGCCGCACGGTGGTCGGCGTTGCACTGAACCTGCTCTATGGTGCCTGTATCGTGCTTCGCCGAGCTGCGCTTCGTCAGCAGGGCGTGAACTTGCCCGATGAGTGTTTCCCACTGGCTCCCAGGCCCGCGGACGAACTCGCGAAGCAACTCTCTTAAACGCGGAATCCTTCAGAATTGCGGAATTCGGAATGCTGAATGCGGAATCAAGACATGCAGACGGACAACGCGAGCGGGCTTCCAACGAACGAATCGAACGGTTCGGTTTTGAATTCCGAATTCCGCATTCCGCACTCCGCATTGGCCATCGTCGGGATCGGCTGCCTGTTCCCGAAAGCGTCCGGGCCGGGGTTCTTCTGGGCGAACGTCAAGCACGGCGTGGACGGCATCACCGAGATCCCGCCCACGCACTGGAACCCCGACGACTACTTTGACGCGGACCCGAAGTCGCCCGACATGACCTACGCGCGTCGCGGAGTGGCGTGTCCACGGGATGGACGCCGCCACGGGCGCGACGCGGGCGGACGCCGGCAGGGGCCGGAGCGCGTCCAGCCGCCGCAGGACGGCGACGGCGCCCGCCTCGTAGCGGGTCCGCAGGTCGCGATAGTCCTCCTCGTCCACGTGGCCCGCCACGCGATCCAGCTCGAGCTCCCGGATTGCCCGCAGCGCGGTGATCTTCTCGGTCTCGAGACCCGCGCGCTCGTCGTCGCCGAGGGGGATGTCGAGGGACGACGGGCGGCGGAGGAGAGGCCACACGGCGAAGGCGAGAGCCGGCAGCGCGAGCGCCAGGGTCAGGCCGAGCGTCGTCACCTCCCCATCCCCTTGGGCGCCCGCTAGTCTCCGAGGCGCTCCAGCTCGGCCGCCAGGCGTTCCCGGTCCCCGGGGCCCACCGCGGGCAGCGTCTCGCGCTCGGGCGCGCCCGGCCGGCGCCGCCACCCTCGGGTACGCGTCAGGACCAGAGCGAGCCCCCCCACCACCGCGGCGAACGGCGCGAGCCACAGGACGAGGTTCAGGCCGCGGGCGGGCGGCGACAGGAGGACCCAGTCCCCGTAGCGCTCGACGAAGTAGGCCATGACCTCCGCGGGCCGGTCACCCGCCACGAGCCGCTCGCGGATCAGGTCGCGCATCTGGCCGGCCATCTCGGATGGCGAGTCGGCGACCGAGAGGTTCTGGCACACGACGCAGCGAAGCTGGCTGGCGATGGCCTGGACCTCTTCCTCGCGGACCGTCGCGCCCGCAGCCTCGCCACCGGACCCGAGGACGCTCGCCAGGGCGAGGAGCCCGGCGACCGCGCGCGCGGCCCGCTCCGCGATCGCCCGGTTCATCCGGGGCTCTCCCCGAGGAGCGGCTCGACCCAGTCCCGGAAGACCGCCGCGGTCACGGCGCCAACGTGCTTCCGGCGGATCATGCCGCGGCGGTCGATCACGAAGGTCTCGGGCACGCCGTAGACCCCGTAGTCGATCGACGTCCGGCCCGCCGGATCGGGCGCGTTGGGGAAGGTGAGCCCGAAGCGCCGGATGAACTCCCGCGAGGCGGGCTCCTTGTCCTGGATGGCGACGCCGAGCACGACCACGCCCTGCTCCCGCAGGCGGCGCCAGCCCGCCTCGAGGACGGGCGCCTCCTCGTAGCAGGCGGGGTAGCACCACGACGCCCAGAAGTTCAGGACGACGACCTTGCCCTGCTGGCCGGCGAGGCTCACCGGCGCTCCCTCGAAGGACGTCAGCGTGAAGGCCGGCGCCGGCCGGCCCACCAGAGGCGACGGGACGGCGCGCGGGTCGGTGCGGAATCCGTAGGCGAGCAAGCCCACGACCGGAAGCGCGGCCAGCGGGATGAGCCAGCGCGCGCGGATCTTCACCGGGGCGCGGTGCCCGCGCCGGCCCCGCCGCCGGACCCGAGGGTGCGGAGGAGCTCCTCGTGCGAGGGTATGGCTCCCTCCGGGGCGCGGTACTCCTCAGAGTGCTTGGCCATGATCGTGCTCGCCCGGAAGGTGCCGTCGGCGCCGAGCGTGCCTTCCACCACGGCGCCGCGTCCCTCGCCGAACAGGTCCGGCGGGATGCCGCGATGGTAGACGGGCACGGAGGCCTTGCCGTCCGTCAGGAGGAAGCGCTGCTCCCGCGACCCCGGATTCCGCTCGAGCGAGCCCTGGACGACCATGCCGCCCAGGCGGTAGGCGCGGCCGCCGGCATGGCTCTCGGCCATCAGCTCGGACGGCGTGACGAAGTACACCACCGACTGCCGGACGCCGGTGAAGATCAGCGCGCCCAGCGCGACGGCGATGACGCCCGCGCCGAGGAGCAGGCGGCGCCGCCGCGTCACGACGGCCGGCCGGCGGGACGGTCCGTCCCGCGCTCGAGCGCCCGGATGCCGCGCTCGACGCGCCACCAGTAGGCGAGCAGAACGCCGAACACGAGCCCGTATGCGGCGACGACGAACGGCCAGTGAGACATCTCCCGTAGTATACCCGCGGCCTCGCGACGCCGGCCCGCGTACAATCTCAAGCATGAGCCCCTCGACGGCCCAGGGCTCGCTGCCGGCCCCCGACGTGGAAGCCGTGGTCCAAGGCCGTCATCCGGATCCCTTCGCGGTTCTGGGA
>JAKEEV010001066.1 GCA_022616395.1 Planctomycetia bacterium
GCGGAACTGATCGACACCGCCGGCTGGCAAGTAGCAGCTTCAGCTATCGAAGCACAAGCCCAGAGACTGGGAAGCGAACAGACGACACGCGCTGATGTGATCGTGTGGTGCGACGAACACGGAGAATTCAGTTCAGAAGACGAAGCTCGCTTGAATGCAACCGGCGCTCATGTGCTGAAGGTGCGAACGAAGAGCGACCTGGCGAGCGTGGGGCGTAAGCCCCATGATTCTTCGTTACATCAGGAGCCCCCTGATTCCTCGTTGGATCAGGGGGCTTACGCCCCCCGCTCGCCTGTGGTTTCTTCTGTCGTCGCGCCCAACGGTCTGGACGCTCTTCGTGCTGCTCTGAGTGACATCGTGGTGTCACTCACGCGACCAGCGCTGACGCCAAGTCAGAGTCGATGTCGGCATCACGTGATCGCGTGCCTGGATCGCTTGCGCGAAGCCCACATGCTTTGCGCGAACGATCAGCCGCCGGAATTGCTTGCACTTGCTCTTCGAGGAGCGATTGAATCGCTCGGCGAGATGACCGGAGCGGTTTACACCAACGATCTGCTCGACCGCATCTTCTCACGCTTCTGCATCGGGAAGTGATGTAGGACAGGCTTCCAGCCTGTCTCAAACTTGGACAGGCTGGGCCTGTCCTACACTACCTCGCGCACCTTCAACTCTCCTCCATCCCAGTCAAAGAGCATGAGGTCGGCGGGTTGGCCGACCTCAATCGTTGTCACGGGCAAGCCGAGGAGTTGCCGCGGGCGAGCAGAGGCCATGTCAATTGCGTTCGCAAGACTCACGCCAGCCATGCGGACAACATTCGACACGCAGATGTCGGTGAAGTGCCCGCTGCCGGCCAGAAACGGCGTGCCCGGCACGACCACTTTCCCGCCGAGAAGCACTTCGAGGTCAGCGCCCCACTCGCGATACTTCCCCGGAGGCATTCCCGCCAGGCTGCTCGCATCTGAAGTGATAAGCGTGCGACCAATTCCCTTGATGCGAATCACGCACTTCACGAGTGTTGCCGGAAGGTGATGTCCATCCGAAATGATGCTCGCCCACAATTCATCACACGCGAGCTGTTCCCAGATGTAGTTATCGTGTCGCGGAAGTGTCGCATGGCAGCCGTTGCCGATATGTGTGCTGGTGCGAGCACCGGCCTTCACCGCGTCTCGAATCTGCGCGCTGGTCGCGGCAGTATGGCCGATTGCGATAACGATTCCCTCTTGAGTGAGTTTCTCGATGAAGGCGAGTGCGCCTTTGCGTTCCGGGGCGAGTGTAACCATGCGAATGCGACCGCCGGCTGAGTCCTGGAGTCGGCGAAATTCGTCAACGTCCGGATCGCGAGCATGTTCTTTCGGGTGTGCTCCTCGTGGCCCGTCTTCGCCCGATAAGTATGGCCCTTCCAGATGGAAACACGGCAAACAGCGCGCGAGTTCTTTGTCCGCGTCTATGGCTTTCGCGAGCGTGGCAAAGCCGTGGTTCAGCGCTTCAAAGCTATTCGTAATGAGCGTGGGAGCAAACGTGCCGATGCCGTGCTTGCGGCACTCATCCGCCACGATTCGCACCTGTTCAGGCTTCAGTGTTGGCGAACTGAACGCGACTCCAAGCCCGCCGTTAATCTGTGGGTCGAACAGCGCGGGCGAAATGTAATGTTTGGGCGATTGGTCCGAATCACTTACCGCAGTGATGAGGCCGTCTTCAACAGCAACCGCAATCGGCTGGCCCGTGCCGTAATGTCGTGCATGAAGGATCATGTCGGATTTCCAGAGTGAAGGCATTCGCTGGGTGCCTTCAGAGTAGTCATCACGCTCCGCGTGATGACGCCCCGAAGGGCAACGCCGTGAAGGATTTATACTGTTAGTGGAGTTGGGGTTGGCGTCGTTGGGAGGATAAGCGAGAAGAGCCAGATTCCCCCATCACCC
>JAKEEV010001067.1 GCA_022616395.1 Planctomycetia bacterium
CACGAGCCATTAGCAAGCCGGCCGCGAGGCTTCCGGTCACTGCTCCTCCGCAGTCGATCACACGCGCTCCCGCCACTTTCGAGACGCTTACGCGGAGTTGAACACAGCTCTGGCTAATCTCAGCGCTCGCGGTGGCGCTCTCCGTCTCGATCGTCTTGTGGTGTCTCGTCGTATTCGTGTGGAAGGTTCCACTCCTCTGTCTGTTTGTGCCTTGCCACGCATATGTTCGCGCGGGTGGTCAGTTGTCCGCTGAAAACGAAGACCTGCAGTGCAACATCCAACTGGTCGCGCCGACGTCGGAGAGCATCGCGGTTCATCAAGTCTTCGATGAGAGCGACATCGGAACGCGATTCGACACGGTTCTGCGCGCCAACCCCTTTCGATCGAGCTACCAGGTGTTTGTGTCGTGTCCCGGCGGGCGTACATTCACGAGCCCTGAGTTCAGTCTTCGAGACCTCGCGGCCAAGGGCGGGCGACTGGAACTCGGACTATCTAGTATCGCTCTCGCAAAGTGGTGCACATTGACGGCCGTCCAGCTAACGCAGAGGATTGTATCCGAAGTCTCGCGAGGGGAAGAGGCCTGCCAACGCGGTCAAACCGCAGTCGAGAGAGCGCTTCGGATACAAGTTGGTTGAGCTAAACCGCTTCGCGGCTGCTATGGGGATTGATTCGGCAGCCAGGTGGACTTTCGGTTGCGACGGGACAAGAAGCCGGTGGGAACTCGGGCAAGCGACCGGTCGACTGGGGCATGGAGACGCGTAACCAAGTGGCGTGGATCGGCAATGCTGCGTCGGATCGTCTCGCGGACAGGTTTGTGGTGAAGAGCGGTCCCGAGTCGGCATGCCGGCTTCCTGAGCAAGTCACGTTTGTGCGGTCAGAATCGCGCGTCACGACGAGTCGATTCCTTCTGGTTGGACGGGGCTGCCCATCCGAGCGAGAAGTTCGACACGGATCAGGTGACCTTGCTTGCAGACTGGGCAGCGCCGCGGTTCCTCTTGGAGTGAGTTCTGTACGAGTTCCGCCGTTTCCGTTGAGTCGTCTGTCGGTTGGCCGATGAGCTGTCGACAGAGTGCGATCTTGCTGTCCCGGTTGCGGTTTGACAGCAGGCCATAGTGCCTGATGCGCTGGAATCCGCTTGGAAGCACGTGCAAGAGGAAGCGGCGGATGAACTCGACGGCGTCGACCGTCATCTTGCTCTGGCGGTTTCTGTGCGCGTAGTCTTTCCAAGCA
>JAKEEV010001068.1 GCA_022616395.1 Planctomycetia bacterium
GCTCGAAACTCTCAATGAGTAACGGAGTACCTGTCGATGGTCGATCCGGTGGTTCGGCGACCGCCGAACCAGCTCCACCTTCCGCCGCTCTGGGTGCCAGGGGTGATGAACCTGAAATGACTGGTGACGATCCACTGGCGCGCGTCCCGGCTCGCTCCGGTTCTTACTCCGGTGTGGCCGTATACCATGCCCCGCACCTGGGGCACTTCACGCTGGCGGCGAGAGCTTTGTCCGGAACTCGAACGCCAAGTTTGCAGTACCGACATCGCGTGTAGAACGGCATTGCGTACTCCCGCGACAGGATTCGAGAGACTGACAAACGCGACGTGATCCGAGCAGGAACTACACTACCTCACCCCATGCGCATTCACAAGAGGCCACTTTCGGCGTGCGTGAGAGCGAGTAGATGTGATGAAGAAATGCGGCATTGAAAGAGCCGGCCGCAGTTTTCGTTGGACTCCCGGCTTTAGCCGGTCTTCTGACTTTTTCAGAACCGCCTGAAGGCGGGACTCCAACAAAAGCCGCGACAGTTTCAGAACGCACGGAATGTTCGCGTGACTTCACCTCACTCGATTACTCCCCGCCTGCGTCCGGTTGGCTGTCGTGGATGAACACCAGGCACGCTCCGTTTTCTTCCGCCTCATCGAAATAGAATCGCATATCCTCGGCGAGATCGTCCCGACCGCACGGCCAGCTCTCGTGGATTGAAATCACCTTCCAACCCGCGTCCTTGATTGCTTCGCGCGCTGCGGAAATCGCCTTGTCGCGTCGAGCATCGTCCCAGAAGTTCAGCTCCGCGACGCTCTCCTCGCCCTTTTGCAACAGCGATTCGCCTGTGATGAGATACAGCGCGGAGCACCTCTTTTGCGTCGAGTCTTGCTCGACCTCGGCAATCGCACCAAACACCGGATAGCGCGGAGAGAGGTGGTAGACGAACACTGTCTCGTCCACGAGCGCCTGCTCGTAGTATTGGAGATTGATGTCGTCCTGAGCGTAGCTGTCTGCGGTCACTACCTCGGCGGTTTCGCGTTCGACAATGTCCCAGTTCTGCTCTTCAATCTCGCGGCGGGCGATTTGGTCGGCGGCTCGGAGCGTTTTGCGGTCGATCCAGCAGTTCACCCACGCATCGCCGTAGCGCTGGCGTTCAGGGTGAGTTTTCGATGGCTTGACGCTGTAAGAGAGGAAGTACATTGGCACCTTCCAATGTCGAACCGCCGGCGTCAGCCGGCTGGGTTCTGAACCGTTCACTTCGCGTGCGCTTGCTCCTGATCGCTCTTGTCAGGCGGAACAACTTCCAGAAGCGCCAGGATAGCCCAGTTGGTCGCGGCGAACGAGATAAACTGCGATTTCCCGCCGACATCGCCGTTGTCGAAGTAAATTTGCAGCGGCTTGGTGCGCGTTTGCACCAACCAGGCACCGTCTTCGCGCTGAGTGCGAAGGAGATACTTCACGCCCTTCTGATACGCATTGTGAGTTGGGGCAACCCCCGCGTAGCGGAGTGCAACAAGCGCTGTTGCGGTTGCGTAAGCGTCTCCGGTCATGTCGGCGAGTTGTGCCCAGCTTCCGTCCTTGAGCTGATCCTTCAATAACCCCTCGCGTGCGGCTTCGATGTCCTTCATCTCCGCGCCAGAATCGACCAGCCCGCGCAGATGGAACACCTTGTCCTCGGTCGAGGTGGGCTTGTTGGCGAGCAGCCACTCGCGTGCTTTTGCAATCGCCGAGTCAATCTTCTTCTGTCGCTCGTCGGCGTCCTGCATATCCTTCGGTGGACCGTGACGCTTCAGAGCGCCAATCGCTAACCCGGAGTTGGTAAAGAGGCTTCCCATTGTCGGCGGCCGGTCGCCACGAAACGCA
Source organism: Planctomycetia bacterium (assembly GCA_022616395.1). GTDB lineage: Bacteria > Planctomycetota > Planctomycetia > Gemmatales > Gemmataceae > Gemmata. Next base: position 1,855 of record JAKEEV010001068.1, read on the forward strand.
ATCGCCCAGGTTCCGTCCTTGCGTTGCTTCACCAGAAGATAATCGACCAGCGCGGTTGTCGTGTCGTCATAGGGCCGACCGACCGCGTCGAACATGAAGAGCACATACCCCACGCCCGTGCTATCGCCCCCGACGCCCCGCCCCTTCGCGATCACTGTTTTGTTGCGGAATGTCTTCAGGCTAAACTCGATTGCCTTCGGCACTACCTCGGCATCTACCGAAAATCCGCGCTTCTTCGCGGCCGTCAGACTCGTCACTCCCATTGCATGATGATGACAACTGAAGCAGTTGCGATTCTTCGGATAGTTGGTGAGGCCCAGCTCGACCTTCTTGAGCGCCTTCTCAACCGCGACGCGCACATCCGGCGCGGGTCTCTCCGCGGTCGCGGTGATGACGGTGATGCTTGCAGCGATGAACGCGGCTACGGTCATGGCTTTCCCTCGGCTGAGGTGGCGACGATGACCCGATTCTACCTGTTTGGGGAGGGAGTTCCTTAAATCGAGGTGAGAGGTTGGTAAATCAGCCGGAAGCGTCAGCGACGGTTCTTATCGGAGCCGGAAGCGTCAGCGACGGTTCTTATCGGAGCCGGAAGCGTCAGCGACGGGGCTTTAAACATGATCGGAGCCGGAAGCGTCAGCGACGGGCTTTA
>JAKEEV010001069.1 GCA_022616395.1 Planctomycetia bacterium
ACCGACAACGGGTTCTTCACCATCAGCGGGAGCCAACTCTCCACCGACACGGACTTCCCGACCGGCGTGGAAGACACTTACTCGATCCGCGTCCGGGTGACCGACACCAATCTGTCCAGCCTCACCTTCGAGACAACCTTCATCATCACCGCGGTGAACGCGCCGACTCCGCCGACGCTGTCGGTTCCTCCTCAGATCCAAAGCTTTGAGGGCCAAACTGTCTCGTTCCCCATCATCGCAACTCCAAGTCAACCGGGTTCGGTGATTACGAGGGTGACAATCGCTGGCCTGCCGAGTGGAGCGACACTCTCCGCGGGGACGAATACCGGTGGAGTCTGGACTCTCACGCCCGCCCAACTCAGCGGACTGACCGTCACCGTACCGGACAACGGTTCGTTCTCGCTCAACGTCACCGCGTTTGCAGCGTTTAGCGGTGGCTCGACGGAGTCTTCCACCTCGGGGACCGTGACGCTTCTGGTTGGAAACGTGGTTCCGGGGGTGTCAGTTAGCGCTCCGAGCACCTTTAACCCCACCGCGGGGCCGATCACAATCGGTTTGAGCGCGATCGAGCCGGGATTGGACACGATCCAGTCGGTGACCGTCGACTGGGGCGATGGCTCCGTGGAGGTCTTCGCGGGCTTCCCCACGCAATTGACTCACCAATACCCGGTCGTGGACTCGCTCTACCAAATTCAGATCAACGTGACGGACGAGGACGGAACATATCCCGCCCCGACCGTGGTGGTAGACGCGGAACTCGCGACTTCGCAGGAAGGGGTGGTGGCCGAACTGTACCAGGATATTCTCGGTCGCGATGTCGATGTCAGCGGCCTGGGTACCTTCACCACCATGCTCGCTAGTGGAGCATCGGTCGCTCAGGTCGCGGCAGCCATCATGAATTCGGATGAATACCGCGCCGTGGTGGTCAACGACCTCTACCAGCAATACCTCGGTCGAGACGCTGACCCCAGCGGGTTGGCCTCCGGGATCGCGCTTTTGGCCAGCGGAGCAACAGAGCGGGATCTGGCGGTCCGCTTGATCGCCTCGGCGGAATTCTTCGCCCTGGCTGGCGGCACTAACACCGGCTTCCTCCAGGCTCTGTACCTGACCGCACTCGGTCGCCCGATCGACCCATCGGGGCTGGCGGAGTTCACCGCGCAGTTGAACTTCGGAGTGAGCCGTGAGACGATCGCGACTCAGGTGGTCAACAGTGAGGAAGCGCTTCGCAACCAGGCCGAGGAATACTACCAGAACTTCCTCGATCGGACGGGCGACGAGGCCGGGATTGCGAACTGGGCCAACGTCCTGACCACGCAAAACGAGACCGATGTCATCATCAGCTTCTTGACTTCAGCGGAATACGTCCAGCAGGTTGACCTCCAGTAAGTCGACCTCGCGAACTACAAGAGGATAGTCGGATGCGCAAGTAGCGTCCGGCTATCCTCTGAGTGTTTCCAAATCCTCACCCAATTCAGGCGAATCGCCGGACATCTCTTCGTAGGACGGCCTTTCCAGGTGAGTGAAGGTGGAATCACCGCCGCTGGCGCACAATCCGAAGCACGAAGCACAAATCGAAACAGGATCACGCCCGGATTCTCGTTCCAGGCAGTCCGCTTTGGCCGTAGCATTGCTTTCGGATTTCCAATTTCGCGTTTCGTATTTCTCACCGAAGGTGAGCAATGCCTCCGCCGGGGTTTTCCTGGGTCGATTCGCCGCGGTTGGCCGCTCTGGCTTATCCGCACTCCGCCGACGATCTTCGTTGGCTGCGCGCTCACGGGATCGACGTTCTTTTGTCGTTGACGGAAAGCCCGCTTCCGCGCCAGTGGGTCAACGAAGCCGGAATGCTTGCGGTTTCGGTGCCGGTTCCGGACATGGAAGCACCCACCGAGCGACAATTCGATCTGATTCTTTCGACGATTCGCAGGGCGAATGCTTCGGGGTTGGGCGTGGCGATTCACTGCGCCGCGGGTCTGGGTCGCACCGGCACGGTATTGGCCGCGTACTTCGTGGCTCGGGGGCTGGAGCCACGCGAAGCGGTGGCGAAGGTTCGCGAACTGCGCCCCGGCTCGATTGAAACGACCGAACAGGAACGCGCCATCGAATACTACGCTCGTCGAGTTGCTCGCCCCGACGCTCAGAGCGATCACGAGCCGCAGTGAGGTCCGCTTCCAATGTGAAGAACATTTCATCGCGCTTGCGGTAGCATCCTCACCGAACCTCTCGTACAACTTCCGCAACTCGCATTCGCGTTCCTAATGTGATTTCAAGCCCGCTCCCTTGCGGTCGCGGCTCGTTGAACGCCTCAACTCGCAGTGAACCAACGAGCCGCGACCGCAAGGGAGCGGGTGGAGCCTGCACTAACGAGTTGTTCACTATGCGCTCGTATTTGTCGCACTTGCTCATCGCGCTGGTGGTTGTGAGCGCCCTGGTCGGCGTGTATGTCGTCTCCCGCCCAGCGCCAACCGCGCCTTCACCAACACCGCCAACTCCCCCCGTGCCGACAGTCGAACAGTCCGGACCTGCCGGAGGCATCGTCGGTGCGACTCAACGCCAGACCGCCTGGCACAGCGCGAAGGTGAAACTGGCCGTGCTGGTCGTGTTCGATCAGATGCGCGGGGATTATCTCGAACGCTGGCAACCGCTGTTTGGCCCAAACGGATTCGTTCGCCTTCAACGCGAAGGAGCGTGGTTCACCCACTGTCACTATCCCTACGCCACAACGACTACCGGCCCCGGTCATGCGTCGATGCTCACCGGCGCGTGCCCCGATGCGCATGGAATCGTGAACAACCTCTGGGCCGAGAACGGCCGACCTGTCTACTGCGCGGGGAACGAACGCCATCGACTTGTTCCCCCGCTGCCGGAGTTCCCACCCGACCCCGACGAAAAAGGAAAACCGAGCGAGGAGGCGAAGTTCGCCGGTTCTCCAGACTGGCTTCTGAGTGAAACCATTGCGGACGTGCTCAAGGAATCGACCGGCGGCAAGGCGAAGGTCTTCGGCCTGTCCCTGAAGGATCGCTCCGCGATTCTGCCAACGGGCAAACGCCCCGATGGAGCGTACTGGTTCTACGGCGTGTTCGGGACTTCCAGTTACTACTCCGAGCAGGTTCACCCGTGGGTTGACGCGTTCAACAAGTCGAAGGCATCCGACAAGTGGTTCGGCAAGGACTGGACGCGCTTCAAAAGCGATGTGGATTACACCAAATGGAGCGGAGCGGACGACGCATCAGGAGAAGGAAAAGGTTACGGTCAGGGAGTGACCTTTCCGCACCCGACCACCGGCGGAAAGCCCGCGCTGGGCAAGAAGTATTACCAGGCCGTTGCGAACTCGCCCTACGGAAACGATCTCCTCTTGGAGTTCGCCAAGACGTGCATCACGGCCGAGGGTCTGGGCGCGGACGAGGTGCCGGATTTGCTCGTGGTGAGCTTCTCGTCGAACGATCTGATCGGCCACACCTGGGGACCGGATTCACACGAAGTGCTCGACGTGACGCTCCGCTCGGATGCGCTCGTGGCGGAGTTGCTTGCCTTCCTCGACGACAAGGTTGGGAAGGGACAATACCTGTTGGGAATCACTGCCGATCACGGCATCTGTCCGCTGCCGGAAGTGAGTCGGACGAAGGAAATCGATGCTCAGCGCATCGATACCAGCAAGCTTCGGCAGGAACTCGATGCCCATCTCAGCGCGATGTTCCCAACAAGCGCCCCGGAGAAAGGAAAATCGGTCCGGTGGGTCGAGCAGTTCGTCTTCCCGTGGGTGTATCTGAATCCGAAGCTGGTCGCTGTGAGTGGAAAGCCTCACTCCGAGATTGCATCAGAAGCGGCGAAGTTCCTCGCCACTCGCACCGGCGTGTTCCGGACGTTCACGCGTGAAACTCTTGCCGGCGCGCTTTCCTCAGAGGACACAGTCGCTCAGCAAGTGAAGCGGTCGTTCTACCCAACTCGTTCGGGAGATGTCTACGTGTTGCTCAAGCCGTATTATCTGCCTTCCGGGTCACTCGCGACGGGCACCACGCACGGCGCGCCCTACGAGTACGACACTCACGTTCCGTTGTTGGTCTACGGCCCCGGCATTCGCGGAGGAATTCGCACCGAGTCAACCACACCGCAAGCAATGGCGAGCATCTTCGCCAACCGATTGCGCATCCGACAACCCAAAGACGCCGCGTTCCCTCCGCCGACGACGCTGGAATAATTGCGGAGTGTAGATTTCGGATTTCGGATTGAAAACAGAAGAACCCAGCCGGGAATCTCTCGGCTGGGTTCTTGTCTTGGTTTTCAATTCCGCATTCCGCATTCCGCATTCCGCATTTGTTTACTTCCCGTCGTGCGGGACCGTACCGAGTGGCATGGTCAGCTTGGTCAGGATTGCTTCGTGGAGGTCGTTGAGAATGTTCCAGAAGGTTGGGAGAGTCGCGGAGTTGGTTGGCCTCGCGTCCTTTGCGCGGGCCGGCGCGGGTTGTTCGCGAGGAGCAGGAGCTTCTGGAAGATAAAAGTCGCGAATCACCGGGTCCACTTCACGCCCTTCAGAATGCGGATTGATGGGCAATCCCGGCGGCTTGCCCACCGCGGCTCCACAGATGGCAATCGCACCAGCCAGACCAAGCAGCATTCGCCGCAAATACATTGTTCGTCCCCTGAAAAACGGCAAATCCCCGCGCAATCCGTTGCGCATGGACCGCCGGGAGAAGGAGGCAAACCATAGCGTCTCGGTTCATGCGTGCAAGAGGAAAGCGGGCGAATTCTGGTCCGAGAAAGTAGCCACTTTTCACTTGACGCCAACTTGCGGGCGGCTATCTCTGCGCGGCTCAATCGACACAAAGCGTTCGCATCGGAGCGCGGTTCGGGGGAACCGGGCGATCCGCTTGCGGCTTTCAAGGATGAACTCATGAACCGGGCATGGACGCTCGCGGCCGGGATCAGCCGCCGGAAGTTCCTGGCGATCTCGGCTGCGCTGGGGGCGGCCGGCGTGGTCGGATGTTGGAACGCTAAGACGGCCAAGACGGTTGTGGACAAGATCCAGAGCCGCTCACAGATCGGAGAAGACCCGGCCGATCCCGAATCGGTGGTCACCATCGGATCGAAGACCTCGGTTGGCAATACCGAACCTATCGTGGTGAGCGGAGTCGGGCTGGTGTACATGCTCCCTGGAACGGGAAGTAGCGCGCCTCCGGGCGGCTGGCGAAGCATGTTGGAAGACAGCTTGAAGAAGCGCCAGGCCAACAACATCAAGCAGCTCCTGGACACCCCAGCCAAGACGACATCAATGGTGATGGTCTCCACGATCATCCCGCCGGGAGCGTGCAAAGACGATCCGGTTGATGTTCAGATCACCGTTCCCGACGACTGCCGCACGACCAGTCTCAAGGGCGGAACGCTCTTCCCTTGCGAATTGCACAACTCGGATAGTACCAACAGCATTTCCGCTCACCTTCAGACCAGCGCGCCCGCGGGTCGCTCGGATCGGCTTCTGCTTGGTAGCACCTGGGCGTGGGCGAGTGGGCCGCTTGTCGCCGGTCACTTCCAGGCGCCCAACGGTCAGACCGCGGCGCTTGATGTGGACGTGGACGGCAAGCCGACGTTCCGAGCGGGATTCATCTGGGGAGGCGGGCGCGTCACGCTGGCGCGGCCGTATTACTTGATCCTGAACCCGAACGATCAGAATCCGCGCATCGCTGCGGCCATCGCGGAGCGACTCAATAGCGCGTTCCACACGACCGCCGATCCGAACGGGAAAGTGGCAGAAGCCAAGAACAACGAATTGATCCTGGTGAACGTTCCCACGGCCTACCGCCACAATCACTACCGCTTCTTGTTGGTTGCACGGCAAGTGCCCTACACGCCGGTGCCTTCCAATGGGCTGTACCGACAGAAGCTCGAAGAAGAGTTGATGGACCCAGGCACGGCGCTTGCCGCTGCGATCAAGCTCGAAGCTCTGGGTGGCGATTGCCGGAGGAGTCTGCGAGTCGGGCTGGAAAGTCCTTCTCCGTGGGTGCGGTTCGCTGCCGCCGAGGCTCTGGCGTATTTGGGTCAGACCGATGGCGCGGCCGAGTTGGCTCGCCTGGCGGAAGATCACCCGGCCCTTCGTGCACACTGCCTGAAGGCTCTGGCGTCGATGGATGATGCGGCGTGTACGGATCGCCTTGTGGATTTGCTCGCCCACACCGACCCGGAACTTCGCTACGGCGCGTTCATCGCGCTTCGACTGGCCGACGAGCGGCATCCGGCTCTCAATGGCCAGCTCATGAACCGCTCGTACTGGCTCCACCGTGTCGCGCCCGGCAGCCCGCCCGCAATTCACCTGACTTCCAGCGGACGCAACGAAGTGGTGATCTTCGGGGACACAGTGAAGTTCCGTGGGCCGGTTCCTCCTCTGCCCGTCGGGAGTGACTTCACGGTGTCTGTGCCGGACGAGACTGGTGCCAAAGTGACTCGCGTGGTGAAAGTTCGCGGAGAGGCCGAGGTGAAGGAGTTACGCTGCCCCGCGGACCTCGCCGCGGTATTGGTCGCGATCGAACGACTCGGCGGAGGGCACACCGAAGCAATCGACTTGATCCGACGAGCCGCCCGCGCTCAACTTCTCACCGCTCCGCTGGTTATCGACTCTATCCCGCGCGAGTTGAACATCCGGCAACTCGCCGGGTTCGCCACGATTGATTCGACGCTCGCTCAGGCCAATGTCGAAGTGACTCGCGTCGGCACGATCCGCCCCGCGGTGGATGCCGACGGGTTTGAACTGCCAACCGCGCAAGAGGCGCAGATCGCCCCGGCGGGCGCGCCGTTGGTCAAGCCGCCGCTCAACCGCGACCCCGGCCGACTCTTCGGGCCGAAGCGCGCCAACGACGCTCCCATCCTCGACCCGGCCGTTGTGCCCGCCGGCGGGCAGTAGAAGACAGAGGTCAGAGAACAGAGGTCAGAAGACAGAGGCCAGAGGACAGAAAGCAGAAGAGCCAGAGCAGTTTGGTTCCCTGCTGTCC
>JAKEEV010001070.1 GCA_022616395.1 Planctomycetia bacterium
TAGCTGGAGTTGTAGTTGTGTCGATTGTGATGGTCGCCGTGTTCTTGTATTCGCCGAGTTTCATCGTCCACTTGTTCCCTTTGATGAACGCTTTGACAGGAGAAGGGCCTTTGACTTCGGGACCGGCCTCCTTGGTGACAGAAGTGAGTTCCCATTCCCCATCCAGACTTTCGATGTTCTTCTTTGAGGTGGCGGCATACCAGATGAGGGAAGCCGCGACAAGCATGAAGGCGACATAACTCACCGAGCGCGTCATGGATGGTCCCTGGCAAGAGAAGAGGCTCGTTCATGAGTCAATCGTGGTAATTGTACCCAGAACCGCGCTCGCTTCCCCGCTTCCTTCCAGAATCCCCAGGCGAAGCCGAAGTGAATCGCTACGAACACCGCGGGAATTCGTGCCGCGACCGAAAGCGGTTGCTTGCGGCCCAGCACCAAGCCCGCGCCGAGTAACACGCTCGCGTAGAGCATCACACTCGCCAGCCACAACCAGCCGAGATACGGAATCACGAAACTGAGAAGCCCCGCGAGCGGAACCCATACCACCCACAGCGGCGGCACCAGTGCGGGGAGCGTCAACGATTTCGGATGCTTCATCGCGAGCTTCGCGCGACCGCTTCCGTAGCGGCCGAGTTGATAGAAGAGAGCGCGGAAGTTCGCTCGCGGTTCGTAGACGATCTTGACTGTTGGCGTGAAGTAGCACGTCAGCCCGGCCAAGTGAACGCGCTCGTTAAACTCCACATCCTCGCACGCATCGAATTCCTGATCGAACAATCCGATGGTGTGAAAGACCTTCCGCGCATACGCAACCGCGGTACTTTGAGGAGGAACGAACTTCGCCTCGTTGGAGTAGATGTCGGAATCGGGGTTGTGACCGAGCCGACTACTCCGCGCGATGCTCACGGCTGTCTGGAAGGCCGTCGGGGAGTCTATGTCAAGCGGTTGCGGTCGGCCAAGCGAATCCGCTCCGCTTTCGTCAAACGCAGCGGCAAGATTTTTCAGATAGGCGCGGTCGGGAACCTGACAGTGACCGTCGACGATCACAATCACATCCTTCGTCGCGTGTCGAATGGCCGTATTCCGCCCGGCGGAAGCGAGTCGCCCAGGATTGAAGACCAACTTCAGATTCGGAAACTCGCCTTGCAGTCGGCGCACGATGGGCACGGTCTCGTCGGTCGAGATGCCATCCGCGACGATCACCTCGAACTCGCTTGGCGGAAAGTCCTGCGTGAGTAACAGCCGCAGGGTGTGTTCAATCGAGCGGGCTTCGTTCCGCACCGGGACAATCACGCTGACGGATGGCATGGCGCGCTCCGGGCGAACCCCGCCCGCAAGGGCGGTGGGTGGACTGCGGCCCTCGTGGGCTGGGTTCGCCTACACCCACCGCCCTTGCGGGCGGGGTTCGCCTACTCTGTTGGTACGCGGGGTTTGCGCTGGTAGAGCTTCTTGAGGCCGAAGAGCTTCAGGCCGGTGGCGATGAGGATGAACAGTTCCACGCGCCACGAGCGATTGCGGATGTAGAAGAGGTCGTAGATGAGCTTGTTCCGCACGCTGCGGATGCACGAATCGGGAGGCAGGTGAATCTGAGCGAAACCAGTGATGCCGGGCTTCACCGCGTGTCGGCGGTCGTAGCCCACCACTTGCTCGCGGAGCTTCTTGACGATTTCCGGTCGCTCCGGGCGCGGGCCAACCAAACTCATCTCGCCTTTAAGCACGTTGAACAGTTGAGGCAACTCGTCCAGGTGCAACTTGCGGAGAATTCGGCCAATGGGCGTGATGCGGGAATCGCCCGGCAGACTCCACTGCGGGCCGGTCAGTTTCTCGCAATCGTGGTACATGGTGCGAAGTTTGTAGAGCGTGAAGACTCGCCCTCCGCGGCCGACGCGAGCTTGCGTGTAGATGGCCGGCCCGGTCGATGTGAGCCGAACGAGCACCATACACGCCAGCATCAGCGGCAACCCCGGCACCAGCAGGACGACCGCCAGCGAAAAATCCGCGGCTGCCTTCCAGCGCTCGGCGGCGGTCAGCGCCGGCTTGGGCGGTGGATCGCCCGGCTCGGTTAACCGAGCGGAGATCGGGGGCGGAGCGTGTGGTGCGGGCGTTCGCAACGCGGACCTCGGGCTAACCTTCACAGCGAACCGGTTCACGCTCTGAGCCATCTGATCCTCAGCAATGAGCAGGGAGGCGACTGATAGAAAAAGTGTGAGTGCGAGGGTGAGTGTGAGAAAAGACAGAAAGACGATGCAGGACGAGCATCTTGGTTTTCACTCACACTCGCACTCACACTCCCCACTCCTGCGAACACTCGCACTAGCCACTAGCGGCCAAAGGCCGCGGAATACTGCGTCCAGGTGGTCATCACGAATGCCTTCGTGACCGAATCGTCTTCGAGAGGCTCATCGCCTTCCGCTTCGGGGAGTGGCGTGGCGATGTAGACCTTGTAAAGCATCGGGGCACGCAATTGCCCGGCGAACTGCCAGCGCGGATTGTCCGGCGCGACCCACGTTCCATCCGTGCTCCACGCCCAGCGCACCCGGACACGATCCACCTTCGTTTGCGTCTTCTTCTCGAAATCCGCAACGTAAATCGTGGCGGTGTGCCCGCCGGGCAAGTCAAACGTCTCCTTGCGCGGCCCTCGAAGCGTCTTGTAACCGCTGCCGGGATAGCACACATCCGGCGTGTGAGTCGCGACCGAACCGGGAATGCCACTGATGAAGCTAATCATCGCGGTGCGCCCGGAACTGGGGGATGTATACCGCCGAGTGGTCGCGGTACTGCGCTCGTTGAGTGGCATCTCGGTCGGCACCTCACTCGGTTGCCAGTCCTCGAAGCGCACTTCGAGCGAGTGAAGCCGGTCGGTCTGCTCCGCGTTCACCTCAAACACGCTCCACCGCTGAGTGGCCGCTCCGTTGATCAGCGCGCCACACACAATGAGCGCGACAATCGCGATGAACGTCATGGGTCTGAGCATGGTGAAGGCTCTCTTGTGGCAACCTAACCCCCCAACCCCCTTCCCTACAGGGAAGGGGGAGTAAGAGCGTGGTCTTTGTCTTTCTCCCCCTCCTTTTAGGGAGGGGGTTGGGGGGTGGGTTGACGCTCCACTCAGCACAACGCTTCCTGTTCGCTGGCCCCAACGTAGACGATTCCCGAGTACGGAATCTCCATCGCTGTCACGCGATCCGCAGCGCGCTTGAGCATGGGCGTTGCGGTCTCGCGATAACGAGCACATACCAACACGACCTCGCACCGGCGTGCCACTTCGACAGACTCCGCAACCGTGAGTAGCGCGTGACCGTGCAACACGACGCAGTCGTAAGGCTCCTTCATCTTCGCGAGCACACTTTGAAGCTTCTCGCCGGTCGAGGCCTTGCGAGCTTCATCGGACCACTTACCGGCCGAGAGCAGGTGCAACCCGCTGGGCAGGAACTGCACCGAGGAGCGCAGGTCGGTTTCTCCGCGCAACAGTTCGCAGACACCCGCGAGATTCGCAACTCCCGCCAGTTGGTGAAGCGATGGGTCGCGTAGGTCGAAATCAACGAGGAGTGTTTTGTAACCAGCCTGAGCAAGGCTGCTCGCCAGACCGAATGCGGTGAATGTCTTCCCCTCGTCGCCGATGGTGCTGGTCACGGCGATTGTGGTCGCTCCTCGGCTGAGCCACGTCTGAGACACATACGCGCGAAGCTTGTCGATGGCCTCGTTCGTGGCGGCGAGTTTGGCGCTGTCGCGTGTGCCATCTCCGGGCTGAACGGGAATCACGCCCACAATCGGCGAGGGCACGCTCGTCTTCACGTCCGCCAGCGAACTGACGCGCTTGGTCATCGTCTCGTAAGCGACCACGCCCAGCGCGATCAGCACAAAGCCCATGATCCCGGCGAACGCGGTGCCCAGAACTTGCTTCTTCATGTCCCGCTGAGTCGGCTGAGATGCGGGCTGAAGGATGCGCACGCGTGTGGGCGAGTTGAGTTCCATCTGCGTCTGGTAATACTGCCTCACCAACTGGCGGTAGATCCCGTCGGTACTCTCCAGGTCGCTGTTCTCGGGCCTGTATAAATCCTTCTCGTTGAAATTCACCGGAATCAGTCCACCGTTGCGGTCGGTGGGCAGCGGGAGTTCATTGAGCTGCTTCTCGGCCCTGCCGAGGAGCATCTTGGCGGTGTCCAACTGCTCCTGATAGCGCTGAATGGAGCGGATCACTCCTTCCAGTTCCTCGGCGAGTTTTCTCGCCTCTCCCAGCCGAACTTGTCCCTCGATCGTGTTCGCCTTCTCCTTCTTCAGTTCATCGAGTCTCTTCGTGTGCAGTTCCCACACTTCCCGGAATTCGACCACTTTCGGCGCCTTCTCGTCACCGCCGTTCTTGTAGAAGTCGTACTTCCGCTTCGCGTCGTTCACCCGGATTTGCTGAAGCACCACGTCTTGATCTTTCTCCACCAACTCAAGCGTGCCCTTCGAGATCGGCGCGTCCTGAAGCGTCTTGAGTTTCGCCTTCAGGACATCGTGACGCCGCTGGTAATCCCGGATGGTCAGCGGGAGCCGTTCGATTTCCTGCTGAAGAGCGGCAAGCTTGTTAATCAGGATGCTCGGATTGAGTCGATTCACGACGTCGCTTGACGACATTCCCGGGACCGGTGGAACGCTGGGACCAGCGACTCCAGGCGCGATCGGAGGAAGAGGCGCGGGCGGGTTCTCGGCATCGGGTGGCGCGCCCGGACCAGGCGGAGTTGCGCCGCCAGCGGGTTTCACTTCCAGCTTGTTTCCAAACTTCCCCAAAATCCTCCTCATCTCCAACTGAGCGTCTTCCACCTTCTTCAGAAAGTCTCGTTTCTCGCGCAAATCCTTCTCGATCACCTCCGCCATGAACGCCTTCTGCACCGCGTCCACGATCTTCTTCGCGTCCTGCGGTTCATTCCCCTTGAACGTAATACGGATCACTTCGGAGCCGTCCTGCCACGTCACAAGTAACTCTTCGTCGAGGTACTTGATGGGATCTTTCTGAGCTTTGATTGTTGGCAAATCTTTAATGTCGCGCAGAGCCGCGTTGAGTACGAACTCGGACTTGAGGAGCGCCGCGGTCGTCTTCACATAGGTGGCGAAGTCGGTGCGCGCCTGGTGCGGATTGTTCTGTGCTCCGATCGAGGTGTGCGCGGATGACGCCTGAAGCAGCGCGTACGATTCGTACTTGCTGGCGAGCAATTCCCACGCGGCGAACGCCCCGACAGCGCCCAGAAGCGTGCCGCAAAAGAGAATCATCAGCCAGTGGAGGCGCAAGTATGTGACGACACGCAGGCCCATGCCATCATCCGGCTTCTCGCCGGGCCTCGGCGCGGATCGCGCAGGCGCGGGTTTGGCAGCCGGAGCCGTGGGAGCGGTGGGTGAGGCAAATGAAGGTCCAGTCATGGCGATCCCCGAGTCCATTCAGGTGATGCGTTCGTGAGACTTAACCACAACCCTTCCCTACCAGGGAAGGGGGCTTTAACTCCCCTTCCCTGTGAAGGAAGGGGTTGGGATTAAGTTTGCTTGTTGTCCAGCACGAGTTTCTTGAGCACCCACAGTTCGACCGCGAGCAAAACGAGACCAACCGGCATCATCAGCCAGCCGTGAAGGTCGTGCAGGAAGTCTTGAGTGGCCTTGTCCGTGGTGTTGATGAAGCTCAGACCGGTCGCGGTGATGCGCAGCACGTTGACGATGACCGCGATAGGCACGATGCCGAGTAACACCATGAGTTTCTCGAATCGGCTTCGTTTCATCAGCAGCACCGCACCGACAGAGAACGCGGCGAACGTGACCATCATCTTCAGCCCGCTGCACGCGTCCACGACACCGAGCCGCACTTCGTCGATGAGGATCAAGTTGCCGTCTCGAATGGCCGGCTGGCCGAGCGTTTGAAGCAAGAATGTGCTGCTGATGGTCGCTGCGGTCTTCAGGGGAGTGCCGACGTTCCGCTCCAGTTCGTAGGGAAGCGGAATCATGAACACAAGGAACGCGATGGCCGGGCCGGTTCGCTTGAGCAGTGCCCAGCCGCCCGTTGCGATACTCACTGCCGCCAGAGCCAACAAGAGCGAACAGGCGTCAAGCTGGTGAAACAGAAGCGTTCCGGCGGCGGCACGCAGACCGAGGATCGCGACCAAAAGCCCGCAGCCTACCAGGGGCATGGGCCGCAGCGCCAGCGATTCGCTCTTCCAGGCGCGCCAGAGCAAGTACGCGGAGAAGAACGGCACCAAAAGGCCGTGTGAGTATTGCGGATCGTTTAACCACTTATCCGAAAAGACGCGCAGCATGGGCAAATAGGCCCAGCCGAGAATCGCGGCCAGAGCGGCGAGTTGCCACGCGCCCGCTCGCGATCTCGCGGACGACCCACGTGAGCTGGGCGCGGACGATTCACGCGAGGTGGGCGGGGACGAAATCGAAGGTGCGGAACTGAGAGCCGGCATCCATGCCCCCTGAGAACCAGGCGAACGCGGGTCGAGCCATGACCCGAGACTTTCAAGAGGGCGGATTCTGCCCGACGA
>JAKEEV010001071.1 GCA_022616395.1 Planctomycetia bacterium
GCGCAGTGCATTTCCAACACTCCGTCGGCGAACGAGAGTTTCATCTCCGACTTGTCCTTCACGTTCTTGAGCCGAATCGTCTTGAGTGCTTCCTTCACCGCGTCCTTGGCGAGTTGGTCCGTGCAGAGTTGCCGGAACGCCATGTTGATTCGGTGGAACGCCAGGTTGTCGAAGAAGTTCAGTCCTTGCAGGTCGTCCGCGAAGCTGTTCCAGTCCACCTCGTAGGCGATGTCACTGCCGGTGATCTCGGCGAGTTCCTTTCGGCGACTGGGAACGATCGTGTCCTGATACTCCTTGATCTTGCGCTTCTCTTCCAGACCCATGACAGGCTCCTCGGTATGTGGGTTCCGAGAAAAGGGTGATTCAACTACCAGCAGGCCCACTCCTGCCGGTAGCCGAAGGCGAGCAACTTGTCAGGTAGATGCCACGAGGCGGGAAAAGCGCAACCTGAAACGCAAGAGTTGAAAGAAGAGCTACACAAGCGCTCAGAGCCATTCGCTGAGGACGCCTGTGTCGAGGAGTTGTTTGCGGAGTCGATGGAGGCGAACGCGCAGGATGTCTGGATTCTGCCCGAGTAGCCGCGCGACCTCAGCTGTGGACCAGCCTTCCAGGCGCAGTTCCAGCAGTCGGCGGTCGTCGGCGTCCAGCCCTCGAACGACGCGCTCCGCGGCTTCCCGGAGTTGAGCCGCGCGCGCTGGGTCAGTCTCGGTGCTATGAAGGGAGGTCAGGACATCGCTGAGGACATCGTCCGAGTTCGCGGACGCGGCTGTGGGTAACTGGCGACGATGATGACGCCACTTCCGAGCGACTTTCCGCCGGACGATGGTCAGCGCCAGAGCGATGAGTTGAGCCGGGCTGGCCACGTTGAATTTATCCTGCCGAACTCCGAGCATCAAACTGCGATGAACGGACTGAACCAGATCCACGGTGTCGAGATGTGGACGCAGAGCCGGACCAAGCAACACGCGAGCGGCGATCCTCACATCCGCCTCGTAGGTTCGCACCAGTCGGTCGAGCGCGTCGCGGTCGCCCGCTCGGGCGAGTTGGAGCAATTCGGGAAATGGAACTTCGGGCGATACCATGCGTTGATGCCCTGCCTGGTCAAACGTCAGTTGGATATTACTCTGAGTTCTCGTGTGTTTCTAGAGTTTCGCCAGAGGTGAATTTCCGGTTTCGTTCCTGTTCCGTCGCGGCATGGACATTCGCCAGAGTGCGCTGGGCTGTTGTGACACGGACACAGGGTCGGTAGACTCAGGCGCAAACGAGGGCATACGATGGTCGGTCGTGCTTCAGTCGAAGTGCAACAACTCCAATCCC
Source organism: Planctomycetia bacterium (assembly GCA_022616395.1). Lineage (GTDB taxonomy): Bacteria > Planctomycetota > Planctomycetia > Gemmatales > Gemmataceae > Gemmata. Next base: position 1,318 of record JAKEEV010001071.1, read on the forward strand.
GGCTGCTGCTGGCTCGGGCCGAGTTGGAACGTCGGCTGGCTTCGGACAAGTTCGCGGGAGCCGAGGAGCTACGAGATACGTTCCCAGATGTGTGGAGCGACACGGACTCGGCTCTTGAACTTGCCTATGCCGAGTATGTCCTGCGCGCTGGTCGCGGGGAACAACCGGATCGCGATGCCTGGTATCGCAGATTCCCCCAGTGGCGAGAGCGACTCGAACGGCTCTTCGCCATCTACGACCTCAGCGCGACCAGCGCGGATTCCACGGAAGCACCCGCGGAGAAAACCACTGAAGCGGGGTACGAACTGCTCGGTGAGATCGGTCGAGGAGGAATGGGTGTTGTCTACAAAGCGCGACAGTTGGCACTCAATCGAGTCGTTGCTCTGAAGATGCTTCGCGGAGGAATCCTGTTTCGGCCCGAAGACGCGGATCGCATTCGGCGAGAGGCCGAAGCAGTCGCCCGGCTCCAACATCCCAACATTGTCCAGGTCTTCGAGACCGGCGAACTGGATGGAGTTCCGTTCCTCAGTCTCGAATACGTCTCCGGTGGGAACCTCGAAGACGCTCTGGTGACCGCGCGACGAAAGGGAGCGAACTCCGTCACTCCACAGACCGCTGCGACACTGGTCGAAACTCTGGCTCGCGCGGTCGATCACGCCCACCGGCACGGGATCATCCACCGCGACCTCAAACCGGCCAACATTCTGTTGGTGCATAAATCCGAAATCCGAAATTTGAAATCCGAAATGGAAGCGAGCCTTGGTTCGGATTTCGGATTTGGTATTTCGGATTTCCAACCGAAGATTGCCGACTTCGGTCTGGCGGCGGTCGCGGATGCACCAGTCGGTGCCACCCGGACAGGCACGATTGTCGGCACTCCGAGTTACATGGCACCAGAACAGGCGACAGGTTCCAGGTCCGCCATCGGTCGGGCGACCGATGTCTATGCGCTGGGCGGAATCTTGTACCGGATGCTTGCCGGTCGGCCTCCGTTTGAAGGAGGCACCGCGCTGGAGACACTGGCGCTTGTTCTGCACACGGAACCCGTTCGGCCGTCTCAGTTGCGACCAAACTTACCCCGCGACCTGGAAACAATCTGCCTGAAGTGTTTGCGGAAAGAGCCAGAGAAGCGCTACGCCAGCGCGCTGGAACTGGCGGACGACCTCGCGAGGTTCCAGCGCGGCGAACCGGTTCGCGCGCGACCGGTTTCATCCTTCGAGCGTGGAGTGAAATGGACCAGGCGCAATCCAGTCGTGGCGATACTCACGGTTCTCGTTGCGGGACTGGTGATCTCCGGAGCGGTGTTGCTCTGGATTCGATCCGAGGAACGGGGAGCTGCCAGCGAAACCGAGCGGCAGTTACTCCAGTCGAAATACGATGACGCGGAAGCCGCCCGAGTGACCGAACAGCGTCAACGGCTGGAACTGGAACGGGCGTTCGCGGCCGAGCGAGTCGCCCGCGCGCGCTCGCTGTGGAACGGGTACGAACTCGCCGAAGCTCGGCGCGTGCTCGCGAGTGTCCCGGTCGAGTTGCGCGACGACACGTGGCAGGTTCTTCACCGTGAAATGATCGCCGAGATCAAGAGTTCGCCCATCCCACCGGTCGCGATTGGCCGCGTTGTGCCAAGTCCGGATGGCACCCGACTGGCTCTCCTCGACGACGGCAATGTCGTTGTGGTCATCGTCGATAGCCAGTCGCAGGTGCCGATCGCCCGAGTTGAACTTCCGGACTACGTCTACAAGCTCGCGTTCACCCGCGACAGCAAGCAATTCGTCTTCATGCCCAAAGTTCTGGACGAATACTACTTGAATCAGTTCAGGACGCGGTTCAAGCGCGACCCGACTTACCGGATTGGCACCTGGGACTGGTCCACGAACCGACTCGCGAGCGAATGCGACGTTGGACTGAACAACACATCGGTCCTGAGCGGGGATGGTCGACGGATCGCCACCCGCGTCGGACCCCGGATCACTGTTCGAGACACGACAACCGGCAAAGTCGTTGGCGAGTTGGTCGAGCCAGGCACTCCGGGTCGGATCAGCAATCTCGAACTCGACCGCACGGGGAAGCGCCTCGCCGCGCTGCTTCACTACAAGCTCCGGATCTGGGACATCGCGACGGGCCAGGTTCTCGACACGATTACCTTAAAGAGCAACTCCTGGCATGGCTGTTTCAGCCCCGATGGTGATCTCATTGTCTGGGTCATTGGGATTCGGAACCAGGATAGCCCCGCGAAGGAACTGGTGTATCACCTGACGGGGCGCGACCTCTCCGCGGGGAAAGACCTCTTCCACATGAGTGTCCCGAACTTCGCCTTTCGGAGGCGTGTCGTGTTCAGCCCGAGTGGTCGGGTGTTCGCCTTCGAGGAGTCGACGACCATCCGCATCCACGAGTCGCGAACAGGTCGGCACCTGGTTACGCTTCGGGGCCACAACTCACAGGTCTGCGACGTTGCGTTTGCACCCGACGGGAAGCGGCTCTACTCGGTTGGCGTCAATTTCGTCTTGAAGACATGGAACATTGGCCCGTGGACGAAATAGTCATTCCCGTCTCGGTTACTTTCTTCTGAATTCCCGTTGCCATCCTGGGACTTATCAACGCAACGGGCAGTGAAGGCATCCCAATCCCGCTCACGATCCTCGCCAGCCCGGGGATGGGGACGGCTCCGAAGGGTCAACTCACGCCCGTGTAGAGCATGACCACCGAGCGCGGACCGACCCGGTACGTGTTGCCAGCAACCACCGGGGCAGTTTGCCACTCGACAATGTCTTGCGGAGAAGGTAAAGAGGTGTCGATCCACCGCCGCCAGGGTCTCTCCTCCGCGGTCGGCGGTAACTCGAATTCAAGCGGTTCCCAGTAGGCGTTTAAGATGTGGTGGAAGTAGAGCTTCTCCTTGCGCAACTCCGCGCTAAACGCGATACTGCGCGAACTCTCGCCCCAGTCGGGCTGGTTGAGCTTCACGCCGTGCCAGGCCTTGTTTGCCTTCGCGAGCATCTCGGAGAGGCTTACCCGCTGTTGTTCGTGCGACACGTCTCGCAGGAGTCGGCGGGCCAGAAGGAGTTTCACGAACCGGTACACATCCGCGTGCTTCTCGACCAGCGACCAGTCGAACCAGTTGGCCTCGTTGTCGTGACAGTACGCGTTGTTGTTCCCGGACTGAGTTCGCCGAACTTCATCCCCCATCACGATCATCGGCACTCCCAGCGACATCATCGTGGCCGTCAGGAAGTTCTTGACCTGTCGGTTCCGCAACTCCTCGATGGCGGGGTCATTCGTCGGCCCTTCCACCCCGCAGTTCCAGCTTCGGTTGTGACTTTCGCCGTCCCGGTTGTCTTCTCGATTGGCCTCGTTGTGCTTGTGGTTGTAACTGACGAGGTCGTTGAGGCTAAACCCGTCGTGACAGGTCACGAAGTTGATGCTCTGCTCGGCTTCGCGAGCCTTGTGTCCGTAGACTTCGTGGCTGCCGAGCATCCGGTCGGCGAACCGATTCACCGCTCCGGGTTCGCCACGGAAGAAGTCGCGCGCATCATCGCGGAACCGACCGTTCCACTCCTTCCACGCATCGCCGACGAAACTCCCGACCTGATACAGCCCAGCCGCGTCCCACGCCTCGGCGATCAACTTCGTCCCGGCAAGCGCTGGGTCTGATTCGATGTCCCAGAGCACCGGCGGGTTTGGCAGCACGTGGCCGGACGAATCTCGCGAGAGGATGGATGCGAGATCGAAGCGGAAGCCGTCCACGTGCATCTCGGAGACCCAGTACCTCAGGCTGTCCACGATCATTCGCCGGACGACCGGGTGGTTAGCGTTGAGCGTGTTCCCGCAGCCAGAGTAGTCCGCGTAGCGCGCGCCGCCAGCTTCGAGGATATAGTAAGTCGGGTTGTCGATTCCGCGATAACAGAGAGTTGGCCCGTCGTGGTTCCCCTCCGCGGTGTGGTTGAACACCACGTCGAGAATCACCTCGATGCCCGCTCGGTGAAGAGCCTTCACCATGTCGCGAAACTCGTTCACCGGGCCGAGTGGATCACGACGCGAACTGTACTGCGGGTGCGGCGAGAAGTACGAAACAGTCTGATACCCCCAATAGTTGACAAGCCCCGGCGGGCACGCCTGGGTGTCGAACGCATGTGTCGGCAGCAACTCCACCGCGGTGACGCCAAGATCCTTCAGGTAAGAGATCTTTTCGGCAAGTCCGGCATAAGTTCCGCGAATCTGCTCCTTGACTCCAGAACTCGGATGGCGCGTGAATCCGCGAACGTGCATCTCGTAGATCACTGTGCGGGCCGATGGTCGACGCAAAGGAGCGTCGCCTTCCCAGTCGTAGGCATCCGGGTCCACGACCACGCTCTTCATCGCGGTCGCGGAGTTATCACCCTTCTGACGAGCAGACTCAGGCGAATAGTTTTTCGGGGTGACCACTCCGCGACCGTACGGGTCGAGAAGCACCTTCTGGGAGTCGAACCGCAAACCCTTCGCGGAATCGTTCGGCCCCTGCACACGGTAGCCGTAAATCTGTCCGGGCTTCACGCCCGGCACAAAGGTGTGCCAGTAGTGGTACGTCCGGTTCGTTACAGGATCGAGCGCAACGACGCGCGAAGAGGTTGCGGAGTCCTCCTTGTTGAAGAACAGCAGCTCCACGCCGCTCGCGGTGCGCGATAAGAGGCTGAAGTTGACTCCTCCATCGACCACGGTCGCCCCGAGGGGAGAGGGTTGACCGGCGATCAGGGGGTCCATTGGGGTTCACCGGGTTGAAGGTGTTCGGGAGACGGTTTCCCGCCTCCCCGAAATCAGAAGACGTAGTTCTCCCAGCTCTTGATCCGCAGAATGATCTTGCGGACGATCGACAGGGCGTGGACTCGGTCGGTGTAAATGGCAATGCTCGCCTGGGCGCCGACAGGGAGATTCAGCCCGGAGATGTCCTCGTCGTAATCGAACACCACCGGGATGTATCCGGGCGCGTGTTCCGGCGTGGCGGTGGCGAGTTGCCCGCTGGCGTCCATTTCCCCCTCGCGAATGGCAGTCAGCACTCGTCGGACCTTCACCTTGAACGACCGTCCGGGGTACGCCTTGAAGACGGCCTCGCCCTCCAACCCGGGCTTGATGTCGGAAATCACCTTCTGGGGATAAGTCGCGACAAGCGTCGGCTGCTCGTTGACGACATACATCATCAGCGGCTTGAGCGGCAGAGGAACCGCCATCATGCCGGGGCGGAGCAGTTGCTGGGGGACGTAGCCATCGGTGGGAGCGCGGACTATCGTCTGGTCGAGATCCCAGCGGGCCTTCGCAAGCAGAGCCATGGTTTCGCGCACGTCCGGGTTCTCCCCTTCGATCTGAGTGTCGAACTCTCGACGGACCTGCCGCTCGGCGGCTTCCAAGCGGGCCACCTCCTGCCGGGCACCCTCCAGGCTGGCGCTTCCGCGCCTGAGTTCCTCGGCAGCGTTTCGTTCCGCTGACTTCGCCTGAACGAACTCCGCATCAAGCGTCTGGAAGTGGGTCTCGGCTCGGTCGTACTCGACCCCACTGATCACCCCCGAACGCTTCCCGTCCTTGGCCCGGTCGAGCTGGACCTTTGCCAGCTTGAGCCGCTCCTCCACCTGGATGACGTTGCTCTTGGCTTGCTCGTGAGTTTCCCGGAGTTGCCGGTCGTTGACGGACTCCGACACGAGCAGGTCGGCTTGGGCCTTCTTGGTGGCCGCCTCGGCTGCAGCCAGTTGGTCGGCCAGTTTGGCGAAGTCGCGGTTCTTGACAGCCAGCGACGACCGGAGTCGCTCGACCTCGATCTTGAAGGGCTGCGGGTCGATCTTGAAGAGCACATCCCCCTTCTTGACTGGCTTGTTTGCTTCCACCGGAATCTCGATCACGGTCCCTCGCACCTGTGGGACGATCTGAACGACCGGCGCGTACATCCTCCCGTCGTGGCTGACGGGGTGATAGACGGACAGGGAGATAAACAAGAGGCCGAGGATCACAACTCCGCCGAAGATCGCGGTGCAGACCGTGTATGTGGTCACCGGAACCAGCTTGAACTTTTTGAACACCAGCCAGCACGCGAGGCCGTAGGTGCCAACGATTAGCTCAACCATGGGAAGCCCTCTGTATGGAAAAGTTGATTACTTGCCGCTGCCTTCGAGTTTGCCGAGTCGCTCTTCGAGTACCGCGAGTCGGTGGGTCAAATCCCCGTTCGGTATCGGCTGAGGGGTCGACGCCGGGGGCAAGTGGGGTTGTTTCTTGTGAGAGACCGCCCAGGTGAAGACCAGCGGCCATATCGCGTGGAGAGTGAACAGGCTCAGCCAGCACGCGACGTGAATTGCCTCCTCGTGCGGATGCTCGCGCTCCTTGGCGATCTTGTGAGGCAAGTCGTGAATGTAAATGAAGGTGTAAAACACCACGGTCAAGCTTAACAGCAAGAGGACAAGCGCAAGGTAGTCGAGAAACATGAGTGGCCTCCGTGGAGTGCGTGAGAGTGATCGGTTCACCGTGTTGAAGGCGCTCCGGCAGCCGGGAGACGTTCGCTTGTGCTCGGCTCCGCGGCGAAATACGCCTTCTTACCATCTTCGAGTGCCCGCTGAGGGTTCATGGTCGCGAACAGATGCATCGCGCGCGCAACGATGCCGGTCCAACCGGTCTGGTGGCTGGCTCCGAGACCGGCTCCGTTGTCGCCGTGGAAGTATTCGTAGAAGAGAACGAGGTCGCGCCAGTGTGGGTCTGTCTGGAACTTCTTCGTGCCTCCGTAAACCGGGCGGTGGCCGTCCTTGTCGCGCAGGAAGATGTTCGCCAGCCGCCGGCCGATCTCCTCAGCGACCTGGTAGAGGTTCATGCGCTGACCGGAGCCGGTGGGGCACTCCACGGTGAAGTCGGTGCCGTAGTAGCTGTAGTATTGCAATAGCGCTCGGATGATGAGGCCGTTGACCGGCATCCAGATCGGCCCGCGCCAGTTCGAGTTTCCTCCAAACATCCCGGTATCGGACTCCGCGGGCAAGTAGCTGACTCGATACTCCCGACCGCCCACATGCATGACGAATGGATGCTTCTCGTGATAGCGCGACAGCGACCGGATGCCGAACTCACTGAAAAACTCATTCTCATCAAGCATCTTTTCAAGCACGCGGCGGAGTTTCGTTTCATCCAGGATGGAAGCGAGTCTGCGGCCGGAAACGCCGGTCTTCACCGGATCGTGGATCGCCGCGTGAATCTCGGGTTTGGACGTGAGGAACCAGAGTAACCGCTCCTCCATTTCTGGGTACTTCACCACCACTTGCCCGTCGAACACCGTGGCCGCGCACAGTGGTAACAGCCCGACCATTGACCGGACTTTCAGCCGCTCGGCCCGACCATCGGGCAGGCGCAGCACGTCGTAGAAGAACCCATCCGCTTCGTCCCACATGCCCGTCTCTCCGCCGAGTTGCGTCATGGACGAGGCGATCCACATGAAGTGTTCGGTGAACTTCAAGCACATGTCCGCGTAGTCCGGGTCGCTCGTCGCCAGTTCCGCGGCAATCTGGAGCATGTTCTGGCAAAAGAGTGCCATCCACGCGGTTCCGTCTGCTTGCTCCAAGTAGCCGCCTGTCGGCAGAGGAGAACTGCGGTCGAATACGCCGATGTTGTCGAGTCCCAGAAAGCCGCCCTCGAACACGTTTCGCCCGGTGCGGTCCTTGCGGTTCACCCACCAGGTGAAGTTCAGAAGCAACTTCTGGAAGCTGCTCTTGAGCCACTCCTTATCGCCTTCTCCTTTCTGCCCCTTCTCCAGGTAGTAGGTGAAGATCGTGGCCCAGGCGTGGACCGGCGGGTTCACGTCTCCGAAGTTCCACTCGTAGGCCGGAATTTGCCCGTTGGGGTGCATGTATCGTTCGCGGAGCATCAGTTTGAGTTGCTGTTTGCCGAAGTCCGGATCGACGAGTGTCAGCGCAATGACATGGAAGGCGAGATCCCACGCGGCATACCACGGATACTCCCACTTGTCCGGCATCGAGATGACATCGCCGTTGTACATGTGATGCCAGTTATCGTTGCGAGGCCCGGCTTTCCGTCCTGCCTTGAATGGGTCCGATCCGCGTTCCTCAAGCCACTTGTCAACGTCGTAGTGGTAGAACTGCTTCGTCCACATCATCCCCGCCAGAGCCTGACGCATCACGTTGGTGCCATCGGCACCGAGCGAAGCCGGGATGACACCCGCGAAGAACTCATCTGCTTCCTGTTTTCGTGACTCGAAGACTTGATCGAACTGCGGACCGAATGGAGCTGTGCCTGGACCGTTCGATTGCGAGAGAGCGGAGGGTGCAATGTCCGAGAGCCTCAGTCGGATGACCTGGGACGCGCCGGGCTGGATGGTGATTCGGTAGTGGGCCGCGACCTTCGTTCCCGTTTTCTCCGGGTTGACTGCTCCTGTCTGATTGTGGACGACGAAGTTATTGATCCCGTCCTTGACGAACGGATTGCGATTCGGCACGCCGAAGATGCGCTGAGTGTTCGTCTCGTTCTCGGTGAACAAGAGCGGAGTATCTCCCTCGCAGTAAAGATAACGCTCTCCGAGAGCTGCGTGAACCGCCTTCACGATGCTTCTGGCCGGGGTCATGGCGACTTGCTGAAGTGTGGGGCGCTCATGCGCACCTTGCCAGGCCCACTCGTTGCGGAACCAGAGTGTCGGCAGGACATGGAGAGAAGCTCGTTCCGGTCCGCGATTGTGAATGGTGATCCGGACCAGCACATCCTCGGGTGAACCCTTCGCATACTCGACGAAGACATCGAAGTAACGATCCTGGTCAAACACGCCGGTATCGAGCAACTCGTACTCGAACTCGTCGCGGCCCCGGCGCTTGCTGGTCTCGACGATGTGGGAGTACGGGTACTCCTCGTGTGGGTATTTGTAGAGGTACTTCATGTACGAGTGCGTCGGAGTCGAATCGAGGTAGAAGTAATACTCCTTCACGTCCTCGCCGTGGTTCCCTTCCGCGTTGGTCAGTCCGAACAGCCGTTCCTTGAGGATGGGATCCTTTCCGTTCCACAGAGCAAGAGCAAAACACAGGTGCTGCTTGTCATCGGAGAAGCCAGCAAGCCCGTCCTCGCCCCAGCGGTAGGCGCGTGAACGGGCTTGATCGTGGCTGAAGTAGTCCCAGGCGTTCCCGTTTTCGCTGTAATCTTCGCGGACGGTTCCCCACTGTCGTTCGCTGAGGTAAGGCCCCCACTTCTTCCAGGGGATTGACTGTTCGCGTCCCTCCTGGAGTCGGGTCTGTTCAGCGTTCATCGAAGCACTCGTTTCGGTTAATTGGGCAAGCCGAGCATGTACTTGTAATGCCCTGGGACTGGTTCCAGTTCCGTCTCCTCGGCGGGAAAGAACGGCTGGCGGTCGGCCCAGGGGTGATCGGTGGGTGGCAAGGTCCAGTAGTTCCCCTCGTGATCCCGGACAATCCACTGTCCGGTCGAGCGGTCCACATAGATCGCCACCTGCTTCCTTACCGTGAGCATCACTTGCTCCTCCTCATGCATGTTGAAGGTGCGAGTCCTATCCGGTCTAAAGTGGTTGGTTGGGTGGCCGGGGCATCGAAGACTCTGCCCCGGCCACCCAAAACTTGCCTCTGCCCCGGTCACCCAACCTTTTCGACCTGTCGCGCTCCGAGGGCGGAACTACTTTCCACCCATCGGCTGGGTTTCTTCAGGCTTCTGAATCCGAACCAGCGTGAACTGTTGGGAGTTCTCCTTGGAAAAGTGGACGAGCATCGTTGTCTGCTCCTTCGTCAAATTGGCGATCCCGGCCTCGTAGACCGGGGTCTTGCGGTCCGCGACCGTCCAGGCCGCCCGCTGAGTTTTCTTGTCCACCGAGCCGTACACTGGTTCGGTGGTGTCGGTCAGCGCGTTGTAATATTCCCCACGAATCACACCGTCCTTGTTGACGGCGAGTTGGAAGATGTTCGTGGACTTCGTCTCGCCCTCCCCAACCATCGCAAACACACCCAGCGGCTGGAAGTTATCCGCCTTCGGTTCGACCTTGGCTTCCTTCCCGGTAGTGGCGAGGTCCGTGGCTTGCTGGAGGTACTGCTCGGCCGGAATTGTCGTTTCTCCGTTGATGGTGACAGTGTCTCCAGAGTAGACGACGCTTTCGCCGTAGTCGTAGTAGACCGGTTCCGCCGGGTAACTGCCGTAACTGGAGAGTGCGGCCCACGTGATTGGCCGCCAGGTCGGTCCGGCCCACCGAATCGCGAGACCTGGGTACTGCTGATAGAAGCTCTGGAAGTTGCTCCTCACCGCGTAGCCGGTGGTCGCGAGGTTCGTGTGGGAAGCGTAATAAGTTCCACCTGTCCCGCGCCCAACGGTTGTCTTGCCCGCAGCAGCACCGTAGGGACCGGTCGCGACTCCTCCGTGAGTCCCCCCAACGACCGTTCCTCCTGGCCCCGTGGCTCTCCCGACTTTGGTGCTTCCGCCCACCGCGCCCTGCGGACCGATTGCGACTCCTCCGTGATACGCGGAGCCGAACGAGCCGCCAGGCCCACTGCCAACGGTTACTCCACCCCTTGTGCCGACCGCATTCCCACCCGGTCCGGCAATTCCGCCCGCGGTGCCGACCTTGGTGGCGGTCTTTCCGCCCGGCGTTGTCACTTGAACTCCACCGACTCCCCTTCCGTAGTTCACTCCGCCAGCTGTGGTTCCTCCTCGTCCGACTCCGCCGTAGTCGATGGTGCTTCCGCCTTTGGTTGTGTGCGACCCGCTTCCCGAGCCGACCGTGCGGGTTCCTCCGGCTGGGCCAACTACGCTTCCGGTCGAGCGCGTTCCCACTCCGGGGCTGGACGGTCGGACCCCGCCGCCGCTGTATGAGCCAACCACTCCTCCACCTCCAGCGCGCCCTCCTCCGCCACGCCCTCCTCCACCTCCGCGTCCACCCCGCTGAGCCTGCGAGTCATGCGCGACGCTCAGCACGATGGCAGCCACCAACCCGATTACAACTGTTGTTCTGTACATGAGTGAATCCTCTGGGTGTGGTTCGGGTGTTAGGGCTTCACGCGCGTGACTTTGATGGGCGGAAGATCGGGCAATGACTCGTCATCCATCCACCGATCAATCGCGTGCCAGAGGAATGAGTCCGCATCGACCTGCGTCATGATGTTGGTCGCGGTCAGCACTTGACCATCTGGAGTAACTCCGCGAGCCGCATGGACAAACTTCTTCCCATCCCGAACGATGTCGGCCTCGCCGATCCCGCCTGAATCTTCAAACGTCCATACCCGGAGCAACCCAGTCGAAGGGTCTTTCCCGATCATCTGCGTGCCGGTGTGCTTCTGCCCGTCCTGAGTGATGGTGAACTGACTTTTGATGAAGGATTTGTTCGCGGTCCACTCGTACTTGGTGCTGACAACAACCCCATCCCGCTTCGATTCCCACGAACCGATCAACCATTCCAGATCGCGGAGCGACAGACCATCGCCGGGCCACTCGCGAGCGATTGCGATCAACCATTTGCCCTCTTCGCGCGCGTAGAGGAAGCTGCACTTGCTCACGATCAACTCGCCCTTCGCCTTGCGAAGTTTGAAGTGCCCCTCGACCACCGCGGTATCCTTGGACGGGAACCGGATCGCTTCGACTTCGACTTCCAGCGAGTTACCAGGGTTCTTCTTGAAGAATTCCGCGTACGCCTTCTCAAGATCGGCTCGCCCGCGGAAGGTGGCACCGTCATCGCCGATGTATTCACCCTCAGCGGTCCAGTGATCGGCGACAGCCTTGCCATCGCCCTTGCGGAATGCCGTCACGAAACTGTCAACCGCCTTCTGAACGCCCTCGCGGTCGGCGGGGCGATCCTCAGGCGCGACGGTGGCGATTGGCTCTGCCGGTGGAGGAACAGTCGGCGTCGGTGGGGGAAGAACGGAGACGACCGGAGGGTGTCCGGAGCTTCGTGAATGACTCCCCTCGAACGCAAACCAAATTGCAACGACGGTCAAACCGCCGAGCAACAGAATCAGGGTGCTTGACGTGTGCTTCAAACTCATGGCTGAACTCCTTCGCCTTTGGGGAACAATCAAGGTGCATCGCTTGGCCGGAGTGACGGCGTGGGTAGGCCAATCACTCCGCGCCGAGCTTCTTCCGGGCGTCTGACAACAACTTTCTCTCGTCGGTCACTTCGGGGTATTTCAGGTTCAAGGCCTGAATGCTGGTCGTGATGATGTCCGCGACCAGGCCGCGCGTGACCCACTTGTAATCGGCCGGGATCACGTACCACGGTGCCCACTCGGTACTTGTCGCGCTCAGAGCATCTTCGTAGGCGGCCATGTAGTCATCCCAGAACCCGCGCTCGGCCATGTCCGACGCTGAGAACTTCCAGTTCTTCTCCGGTCGATCGAGGCGCTCCAAGAACCGCCTCTTCTGCTCATCCTTCGAGACGTTCAGGAAGAACTTGAGGATCACAGTGCCGTTGCGAACGAGATGGTGCTCGAAAGCGTTGATGTCCTCGTATCGTGCCTCCCAGAACTTCTTGCCGACCTTCTCGTGAGCGAGTTGCCGGCCGAGAAAGTCGGGGTGAACCTTCACCACCAGCACGTCCTCGTAGTACGACCGATTGAAGATGCCGATTCGTCCGCGCTCCGGAAGGCACCGCATGTATCGCCAGAGGAAGTTGTGATCGAGTTCCTCGGCTGATGGTTTCTTGAAGCTGAACACCTGGCAGCCCTGCGGGTTGACTCCGCTCATGACGTGCTTGATCGTTCCGTCCTTGCCAGCGGCGTCCATTGCTTGCAGCACGATCAGCACCGCGAAGCGGTCATCGGCGTAGAGCAGACTCTGAGCCTCCGCGAGATTCACCAGATTTTCGTCGAGAATCACCTTCGCGCGCTCTTTCAGAGCGTCCTTGCCGAAGTCCTTGAACTCCTCGGACTGCTTCCAGCCGGGGTTGTAGTCCTTCAGCCGAACTTTCTTCCCGAGCGGCACGCGGAACAGGTCGATGATGTCTTTGCGGATCATGGGTATCCTCGTAGGACAGGCATCTTGCCTGTCAAAGCATTGACAGGCAAGATGCCTGTCCTACAGCTCGCCTACCGGAAGCAGCGCGACAGGCGCGGATCGGAACACAGGATGCGTTCAACTTCCGGTAACACGTCGCGGCTCGAGAGCACGGTGTAAAAGCCCTCCTTGATCGAGGGAGCCATCCGCACCGCGGTCAGCCACTCCGCGCGCGAGAACGGATCCCCGGTAATCGCATCCCAGAACCCGGTCGCGTCGAACAGCGCGGCAATTCGCTCCATGTTTTCCCCTTGAAGGATGCTCATCAGGTAGCTGGCGACCCCGACTTGCAGACCGTGCAACCGCGGCCGGGCGGAGGTTGCATCGAGCGCATGTGAGATCAGGTGTTCGCTTCCGCTTGCGGGGCGCGACGAGCCGCAAATCTCCATCGCGATTCCATTGAGCATGAGCGAGGTCGCCAGCAAGCGAATCCCCTCCAAGTCAAACGCAGGGTGACTCATGTAGGAGTAGATGGTGCCGTTCGACATCAGTGCCGCGAAGTCATCGACCGGTTCGCCCGTCGTGTGGAACGCGAGCTTCCAGTCGCGCACGGCTGTGAACTTCGCCACCAGATCGCCGACGCCGGAGAGTGTCAGGATTCTCGGAGCGTCGCGGCAAACGGCAGTATCGATGACAACTCCGAACGGGAGCGCTGCGGGCAGCGAGCGCCGCTTTCCGCGAATCGTCAGGCTTGCTTGTGGGCTACAGAAGCCGTCGTTGGAGAGGGATGTCGGCACCGCGAAGTACGGCAGGTGGCTGAGGAACCCCACATACTTCGCCACATCGAGCGCCTTGCCGCCGCCGACACCGACAATCGCGGAAGCTCCCTTCGGAAGATCGGCGAACAGCCGAGCTGCTGACTCCAAGTCGTTGTCCGACACCTCGATCCACGCGACCGGCTCGATGGATTGCTCCTTGAGACTGCGCGTCACGCGCTCGGGAAGAGGCTCGACGAGTCCCTTGCTCAAGAAAACCGCGACCTTGCGATGTCCACAGCGACCGAGGTAGATCCCAAGCCGGTCGAGTGCGCCGGCTTTCGCGCGGACCAGAGTGGGAATCGCGATTTGAGTCGGTCGGAGCATGTCAGTCTCTCTGTCCGAGGAGGACACGGGCGATGTCGCCCCACGTCTCGAACGGGTGGAACGGCAACTGCTCCTCTCGCAGCACGTTCGCGAGATCGCCGCGCGCGAATCGCAAGTCTCCAGGCACGAGTCGCGCCGGTTCCGCGTCCGGGAAACCATCCCCGGCGAACGCGACAGTGCGTCCGTCAGCAATCTGTCTCCGAACGACTTCCTTCTTGTCCACGCCGAGCATTGGAGAGAGGTAGGGCGAACCCGTCGGCATCTCCATGAGCAGACCCTTCCCGGTCTCGAACCGTCCCGGGTTGGAATGAACCTCGACCTCCACGCCCGCAGCGCCCAACAGTCGGCGGATGTACCACTCACAGCCGGCGGACGTAACAACCACGCTCCACCCAGCGCGGCGCAACTCTTCCACCGCTGCGGGCAACTCTGGGTCGAGTTCCATCCGCTCGACCACCGCCAGAACTTCTGCTTCGCTCGCCCGGATCGCTGCAAAATACCGTCTCAGTGCTTCAAAGTGCGTGATTATCCCGGCCCGGTATTCGGCCCAGCAGTCGGGTGTGTCAGACGGCAACAACGACTCGATCACCAGCTTGTAGAAGTCGTGGCGCGTCATCGTGCCATCAAAGTCGCTGACCAGGACGCCGGGTTGTGGAGTCATCGTTTCAGTTCCTCGGGGGTCACTCCAACTTGCGCAGACACCAGTCCGCCGCTTTCCGAATCGCCTGTGCCAGCGGTCGGGGCAGTGGAGGATCGACGCGCGAAATACCGCGCGGCGAACAGCAGGACCACCAGCCCCGCGAGCGTCGAGACCAGCAGCATGACCACCGCGCCGGGGTTGGTGGGAAAGCTCTGCGTCGCGATGATGAGCGCCGCTGCGATGTTCCGCTGTCCGGTCCCCAGTCCGAGTACCGCTCGCGTGCCGGGAGCGGGCCCGCCGAGAGCGTACCCAACCGCAGTCGAGAGCGTGACAAACACGAGAGCCACTGCAATCGCGCCACTGCCGAAAGTGCCGAGCATGGCGTTGAAGTTCAGACCAATCAGGAGCAGCACGGCCAGGATCATGCTGACGTTCGACACCATCGCGAACACGGGCCGCAATTTCGCCGACCACCGCCTCGGACCGACTCCGCACAGTCATCCCGATGCCGAGCGGCAGCAGCATCGTGAACAGCAGTGGTCGTAGAATCTGCCACGGGTCTGCCGAGAGCCCAGGAATGAGCAGCGGCAGCACGAGCGGCATAAAGACCACGCTCCCAACCATCAAGAGCAGCATGAGGCCGACCGAGAACGCGATGTCGCCCTTCGCCAACTCGGCCAGTTTGGGCAAAAACGGAGCTCCGGCTGCTCCGCCGAGCAGAAGCAGACCAATGGCGTAGGAGCGGTCGATGGGGACTCGTTCGGTGAGCCCATACGCAAGACCCGGAGCAACGACGAAGTTCGCGACAATGGCAAGCAGCACCAGTCGGGCGTGTCGGAGCGGAGCAGCGACGTCGCGCACGCTCAATCCCAGCCCAGCCGTGACCATGCAGGTCACGACGAAGACCAGAACCGCGAGCTTCGACGCACTCTCCAGGAACTCGCTCACAACTTCCTCTTAGTACTTCGACCTCTTCACGAATCCGAGCCGCCGATGCCCTGGTAATCCGCGACCTCGGCCCGTTTGCGGTCCACTTCATCCTGGAACCGCCGCTTGACGGCACTCTTCAGCAGGGCGAGTTCCTCCTCAAGCGGCGGTCGGCGGGCTTCAGGCAACTCTCGGATCAGGTGTTCCAGCATCGCTCTGAGCCGGCGGTCAACCTGAATGCTGCCCTCTCCGTAGTGACGAATCTCGCTCACCGCCAACGTCACGTAGTCGGTCCAGTCCGGAGTGCCGTAGACAAGCCGAAGCTTGCCATCACGATCGCGCGCAACGCCCTCGTCGAGTCGTCGCCGCCCGAGGCAGAACAGCAAGTTGTCGATCTGGTCCAGGACGAGGACCGCGGTGGTTGGATCGTTGATCGCCGGCGACAGCGCCTTGTTCGCGATGTCGACCAAGATGCGGAACGCGAACCGCGGATCCTGTTCCAGTGTCCGTTCGGCTCCGACTGCGACACACCCCCGCAGCGCCTCTGGCGAGAGTGGGCGCGCTCCACGGAATACGCGGAACAACGGATCGCCGGTGGCGACGAAATCTCCAACTTGCGGGACCAACTCGACAATCGCGTCCGCGTCCCGAGCCAGCCGAACCAGTTCCTTCACACTGAACGCCATGACGACTCCGGACCGCCCGCTGCATTCGATCACCTCAAGAGGTGCGGTCGGAAGTGCTCCGCTGGTTGCCTCTTCCGGCCGCTTCGGATCGTATTCCACCGGATACACTTCCTCGATCACCGAACGCGCGCGATCCGCCACGAGTCGCATCATCGTGCTCGGCCGTAGCCCGGTCGATAGCCGTTGCACGAACAGGAAGAACACGAGGATGCACGACAGGTTCAAAAGGACCGCGACGCCCGCGTGCAGATCCGGCACCCGTTCCTCGACCCGCCCGAAGACCGCGAGAGTGTAGGTATAGGTGAACGTGAAGATTCCGAGCGTGATCCTCACCCAGGGCATCGCGAACACGAGCGCGATCACTCGCGGAGTCAACTGCCCGCTGGCCAATTGCACCACGATGAGCGTCGCGGAGAGAACGAAGACGATGAACGTGAGCATCGAGGCCGCGAGGGCTCCGAGGATCGCACGAGCACCATCGGGGCTGAACCCGAATACCACCTACCCGGTTTGCTGATCTAACCAGCGCACAAGAGGCGCGCAGAAGAGCGCGAGAACGAGCGACAGCCCCGCCCAGAGCACCAGCGAGGTGCGGGCCATGAGCTTCAGCCGATACCGTTGCTCCCAGTTCATGATGTTCGTAGGACGGGCTTTCTAGCCCGTCTGTCTTTCCCACGATGGCCTGGAAAGGTCGTCCGACTTGGCTTCCCTCACTCCACCGGGCAGGGTTTCGCGTTCCAGATGTCGCGTGCGTATTCCGAGATGGTGCGGTCACTGGAGAACTTCCTGGACCGCGCGACGTTATGAATCGACTTCGTCGCCCACGCTTGCCGGTCGCCGTAGAGCGCTGACACCTTCTGCTGAGTCTCCACGTACCCCGTCAGGTCCGCCAGATGCATGTAGTAATCCCCCTTCGCCAGCAGTGTTTCGCGAATCGGCTCGAAGATGCCTGGTTCAGCGGCGCTGAAATGGTTGTCGAAGATCAGGTCCAGAGTCGCGCGCGTCTCCGGTTCGTTCTCGTAGTGCCACGTCGGGTTGTACCACCCGCGGCTGTTGATGACCTGTTCGGTGGTCAGGCCGAACATGAAACAGTTCTCTTCGCCGGCCTCCTCCGCGATCTCGATGTTCGCTCCGTCGCGTGTTCCTACCGTCAGCGCGCCGTTCATCATGAACTTCATGTTGCTCGTGCCGCTCGCTTCGTAACCAGCGGTTGAGATTTGCTCGGACACGTCCGCGGCCGGGATCAGATGCTCGGCGAGCGTGCAGGAGTAGTTCGGCAGGAACTCGACCCGGAGCTTTCCGCGCGTCGCGGGGTCGGAGTTCACTCTCTTCGCGATGGATGTGATGAGTTTGATGATGACCTTCGCCAGGCGATACGCCGGCGCTGCCTTGCCCGCGAACAAGACCGTTCGCGGAGGAAGATCGAGCTTGGGATTTGTCCGGAGCCGGTTGTACCACACGATGCACTGAATTGCGTTGAGCAACTGCCGCTTGTACTCGTGGATTCGCTTGATCTGCACATCGAAGAGCGAGTCGGGATCGAGGGAGATTCCCGCGTTGGACTTCAGCCAGTCCACGAACCGCACCTTCGCTCCGCGCTTGGCCGCGAGGAACTTCCCGCGGAAGCCCGAATCCTTCGCGAGTGCATCGGCCTTCTTGAGCGCGGAGAGGTCTGTTACCCACTCATCGCCAACGGCATCGGTGAGCAGTTTCGCCAGGTCGGGATTGGCCAGAAGCAACCAGCGCCTCGGAGTCACGCCGTTGGTCTTGTTGTTGAAGCGATCCGGGAACAGTTCTGCGAAGTCGGATACTGTCTTGGTGCGCAGCAACTCAGAGTGAATCGCCGCGACTCCGTTGGTGCTGTGCGTGCCGACTATCGCCAGGTTCGCCATGCGCACTTTGCGCGTGCCGCTCTCCTCGATCAGGCTGACGTGGGCCAACTTCGCTTCATCGCCGGGGTACTTTGCCTGCACGTCGTTCAGGAACCGACGATTGATCTCGTAGATGATCTCCAGGTGTCTGGGAAGTAGCGCCTCGAATAGCTCCACTGGCCACTTCTCCAGCGCTTCGGGCAAAAGGGTGTGATTGGTGTACGCGAGCGTGCGGATTGTCAGGTCCCACGCCTGATCCCAGCCGAGTTTCGCTTCGTCCAGCAGGATTCGCATCAGCTCGGGAACGGCCATCGCCGGGTGCGTGTCGTTCAACTGAATCGCGACCTTGTCCGGCAGAGCGGGCCAGTCGTTTCCGCGATCCCGGAACCGATGCACGATGTCCGTCAGCGAGCAGCGAACGAGGAAGTATTCCTGAATGAACCGCAGCGACCGGCCGCGCGGAGTGGAGTCGTCCGGGTAGAGAACGCGAGTCACCGATTCGGCCAGCACGCGATCCGAAACCGCGCCGAAGAAGTCCCCGCTGCTGAACTCGCCGAAGTCGAACACGTCTGGAGTCGCGGCTTGCCAGAGACGCAGAGTGTTGATCGTTTTTCCTCCGTAACCCACGACCGGGCGGTCGAACGGGATGCCGAGGAAGTGCATCGGTTGTCCGCGGCGAACGTTGATCTGTCCGCCCTGGACCGCGAATGACGAAGCGAGCGGAACCGACACCTGATCCGCCGGACGGGGCACTTCCCACGGGTCGGGCCGATTGAGCCACGGGTCGGGGTGTTCGACCTGCTGGCCGTTGACAAGCTCCTGGCGGAAGATGCCGTAGTCGTAGCGCAAGCCGTAGCCGATGGCCGGAATCAGGAGCGTGGCCAGCGAGTCGATGAAGCACGCGGCCAGTCGGCCAAGCCCGCCGTTGCCCAGTCCCGCGTCCGGTTCGGTTTCCAGCACCTGCTTCCAGTCCTGCCGCGGATCGGACTGGAGATCGTCGCGCACGAACTGCTCGACGTCCAGGTTGATGATGTTGTTGAGGAGCGACCGGCCGATCAGGAACTCCATCGAGAGGTAATACACCTGCTTGGGGTTTGCGCGGTCGTAGGTCTCCGCGGTCTTGATCCAGCGCTGAGTCAGGAGGTCGCGGAGCGTGCGCGCAACCGCTTCAAATCGCTCGCGCTGAGTTGCCGAGGCCATCTGAACAACATGATCGAACACCACATGCCGGTCGTAGTAGTCGCGATCGGGAAAACGGAACCCATTGCACTCGTAACGGTCGAGCAGTTCGGGCTTCGCGGTGGTCATCGCGGCGTCTCCGAATGAGTGTAGGACAGGCTTCCAGCCTATCATTTGAAACAAACAGGCAAGATGCCTGTCCTACACGATGACAGGTGTCCAGCCTGTCCTACAGGAAGACAGGTGTCCAGCCTGTCCTACGTCGCCCCATCAGTACGGCCATTTCCAGTTCGCGGCTTCGGGCTTATCGACACCGTGTTCGTGTGCGTAGTTCACGCACTCGATCTGCATGTTGCGGAACTTCTCCTTCGCGTGGGCGCCAGCAACCTTGAGTCTCGGCACACGGTTAATCACGTCCATCGCCAGAGTGAAGCGATCAATCTCGTTCTGAATCGCCAGCTCCAACGGCGTGTTGATGTTCCCCTTCTCCTTGTACCCACGCACGTGCAAGTTCGGGTGGTTCTTCCGCCGATAGGCAAGCCGGTGAATCAACCACGGATAGCCGTGGAACGCGAAGATAATCGGCTTGTCCACCGTGAACAGCGAATCGAAGTCGCGGTCGGAAAGCCCATGCGGATGCTCGGTGTCCGGCTGGAGCTTGAACAGATCGACCACGTTGATGAACCGCAGTTTCAGGTCCGGGAACTCCTTCCTCAGCATGTCGCTCGCGGCGAGTGCTTCCTTCGTCGGGATGTCACCGGCACAAGCTATCACCACATCCGGTTCGTGCCCCTGGTCCGTACTCGCCTTCGACCAGATGCCCACGCCCTTGGTGCAGTGAGCAATCGCATCGTCCATGCTCAGATACTGCAAGTGATTCTGCTTGTCGGAGACAATCACGTTGATGTAACCCTCGCTCTGCAAACAGTGGTCCGCGACCGACAACAGCGAGTTCACATCCGGCGGCAGGTAGATGCGCGTGACCAGAGCGCTCTTGTTACACACCACATCGAGGAAGCCCGGATCCTGGTGAGTGAATCCGTTATGGTCTTGCCGCCAGACTGTCGAGGTGATGAGCAGATTCAGAGACGCGATCTTCGCGCGCCAGGAGAGGTGGTTGCAGATGGTCAACCACTTCGCGTGCTGATTGAACATCGAGTCGATGACGTGAGCGAATGCTTCATACGTGCTGAAGAACCCGTGTCGGCCGGTGAGCAGGTAGCCTTCGAGCATTCCCTCCAGCGTGTGCTCGCTGAGCATCTCGATGACGCGACCATCCGGGGCCAGTTCGGTTCCATCGGCGTCTTCGGGGAAGTATTCTTCGAGCCAGAGTTTCTTGGACACCTCGTAGATCGCGTTGAGCTTGTTCGATGTATTCTCATCGGGACCAAACACGCGGAAGTTCTGCATGTTCGCCTTCATGACATCGCGCAGAAACACACCGAGCGGTCGGCAGTTCTCGGCCTCGGTCGTGCCGGGCTTCTCGACCTTGATGCCATACTTGTGGAAGTCCGGGATCCGAAGAGCTTTCTTCAGGTGCCCGCCGTTGGCGTGCGGATTGGAACCGATGCGACGAGTGCCGGTTGGCGCGATGGCCTTCAGTTCGGGTTTGAATCGCCCTTGCGCGTCAAACAACTCCTGAGGCTTGTAACTGCGCATCCAGTCTTCGAGTTGCTTCAAGCGGGCAGAATCTTTCTTTACGTCGGCCATCGGTACCTGGTGAGCGCGCCAGCTTCCTTCCAGCTTGTGCCCGCCGACGTCTGCCGGGCTGCTCCATCCCTTTGGAGTGCGCAGAACGATCATCGGCCAGCGCGGGCGGAACGGCTTGCCGGAGCTTCGCGCCTCTTTCTGCGCGGCATGAATATCCGCAACGCACTTGTCAAGAGTCGCGGCCATCGCCTGATGCATCGTCTCCGGGTCGGAGCCTTCCACGAAGTACGGCGTCCATCCGGTTCCACGGAAGAACGCTTCGATCTCGTCGTGTGGAACTCGTGCCCAGATCGTGGGGTTGTTGATCTTGTAGCCGTTGAGGTGAAGGATTGGCAGCACCGTGCCGTCACGGACGGGGTTGAGAAACTTGTTGATGTGCCAGCTTGTCGCGAGCGGGCCGGTTTCGGATTCGCCATCGCCAACGACCGCCGCAACGATCAGCTCCGGGTTATCGAACGCGGCTCCGCAGGCATGCGACAGAACGTAACCGAGTTCGCCGCCCTCGTGGATCGAACCGGGCGTTTCGGGCGTGCAGTGGCTACCGATTCCGCCGGGGAAGGAGAACTGCTTGAAGAGCCTCAGCAGCCCCTCCTCATCCTCGCTACAGTCGGGGTAAATCTCGGAGTACGATCCTTCCAGATAGCATGGACTGAGTACGCCCGGAGCACCGTGCCCCGGTCCAGCCATGAACAGCACGTCGAGATCGAGAGCTTTGATCACGCGGCTCAAGTGGATGTAGCAGAACGCGAGGCCGGGACTGGCTCCCCAGTGGCCGAGCAGCCGGTCCTTGACGTGTTCGGGCTTCAGCGGCTCCTTCAACAGCGGGTTGGCCTTCAGGTAGGTCATTCCCAGCGCGAGATAATTGCTCGCGCGCCAGAACGCGTCAATCTTCCGAAGTTCATCGGCGCCAAGCGGTGTGCCCGCGACCGTGGACCGGGCTTTTCCAAACGCGCTGATTGAGGTTGACGCCTGGCCAGCGGCCGAGGGTGCTTTCGGAGCGGCAATCGTCGGTGTCATTTCAGAGTTCCTCTCGGAAGTAAGATGTCGGTCTTTGGCTCTGGGCTTCACTCGGGGCGATCCAGTTCATCGAGTGCCTGTCGGATGACACCGGCACTGGCGCGCAGTTGCGTCTGCTCGGTCTGGCTCAGTGGCAGCGGGAAGGTTTCGATCACGCCCGATCCGCCAACCAGTCGAGGAAGGGCGACCGTGACGTCTTTCACCCCGACCACATCGGGTGTTGGAGCACACACGGTCAGAATCGAACGCTGATCGTGTAGCACCGCGTCCACGATCCGGGCCAGAGCGCTGCCAATGCCGTAGTACGTTGCACCTTTGCCGCTGATGATCGTGTAAGCAGCGCGCCGAACTTTTTGGTCGATGTCGGCACGGACGGTTTCGGAGAGATCCACTCCTCGGAGTTTGGCGAACGCCTCCAGCGGCATTCCTCCCACCGACACGAGCGACCACGTGAGAACCTCGGAGTCTCCGTGTTCACCGACCACATATCCGTGAATGTGGTGAGCATCGACCCGACAGTGTGCTCCAAGCAGAGTGCGAAAACGAGCCGTGTCGAGCGTGGTGCCGGAACCGAACACTCGGCCGGCCGGAACTCCAATCTCGGAGGCGAAGCGGGCCGCGAGGTGAGTCATCACGTCAACCGGGTTGGTCGCGACAATCACCACCGCGTCGGGAGCGTGCTTCAGGACGGCGGGGACGACTTCGCGGAAGACCGCGGAGTTGCGTCTCAACAGTTGGAGCCGAGTTTCTCCGGGCTTCTGCCCGACTCCAGCGCAGAGCACAACCGCGCGGCAACCCACAAGATCGGGGTAACTGCCTGCGCGCACCTCAAGCGCGTGAGCGAACGGAACAGCATGGCGGATGTCGTCTGCTTCGGCTGCGGCTCGGGTTTCGTTCTTGTCAACGAGCACGATCTCGCGACCTACTCCCCGCATCACCAGGGCATAAGCCGCGGTCGAGCCGACCAGTCCGCTCCCCACCACGGCGACTTTCATCGGTGCATCCTCGTGCGATTTCTTGAGTTGGAGTCCCGGCTTTAGCCGGTCCTTGAGCGAAGACCGCCTGAAGGCGGGACTCCAACTCAAAGCTCACACTTCGCCTCAGCGTTCTCGTTGTGGTCGGACTTGTGGAGTTACTTGGTCGCGATGCCTTTTTGTTTGGCGAACTCCGCCTTGGTGTTCTCATCAATGAAGAAGTGCGTCTGCCCGCCGTGTTCGAGCGTGGCACCGGCGGCGAACTTCGGGAACTTGACCTTCGCGATGGGATCCTCGGCGAACTCCGCCTTGTCGAACAGTTCACTCTCGTGGATCTGAATGTAAAGCTCAATGAACCCAACAATCCGATCGTCGAGCCACCTGGTTAACCCGTTCGCGTCGAGGGCGGCGATTGGAGTGCTGAACTCGGCGTGAGAGTCGAACTTCCACAGCACCGGCACGATCTTGAGGTCGTATTCCACCACCACGTTCTTGAGTTCCCGGTCTGGGGCAACCGAGAACGTTAGCGTGATGTAGGCTTTGGGAGAGCGGAACTCGAACCGCGCTGATCTTCGGGTCTCGGACACCGAAGGAGTGACCGAGACGCGCTCGCCTGCACGCTTGGCGAGCGCTTCGAGCCGGGGTTTGGCAAGCTCCACGACCTTCGCCTGTGCTTTCTCGTACTCCTTGAGCAACGCGTGCCGTTCCTGGAAGTGCTTGAGTTCCGTCTCCTGCTGCTGTTTGGCTTTCGCCTTCACTGCCGTGATTGCCCCGTCGATACGGGCCACCAACTCGTTGACGTCACTCATGGAGTTTCTCCTTGGGGGATATGCTTCTGACTTCTCGGGTGATTTGCCAATGGAGCGGACCGACTACCGCAGTCTTCGTGCCGAGTCCGCGCCACTGCCCGGATTATCCGCGTCTGTGCTGTTGGTGCAAGTGCCCAAACTGCTCGTTTTCATCCAGTGAGTCGGGATTCGTGCTCACTCATGCGAGCTTCCCAATGCCGAACCCGCACACCACTGCGAGAATATGGCACAGTGAAGTCTCGAGGCGTTACAGTTGCGAGTCAGTGGCGAAGGGATTGAATTGCGTGCGTCTTGGCGCGAAGTGTGAGAAACACAACCGCCTCACGCGGACTCTCACATTGGAGTTCCGCGTGAGGCGGGAGGAGGCAGACTCAAGCCGGGGCTTCGACGAATCAGAGACCCAGGAGCTTCTTCGCTTCATTGAAGCCAGGAGCGGGCTTGCCGAACTCGCTCGCTGTTACGCGAGCCAGCGCGACCAGTTGCCGCCACCGGAATGCGGTCCGAGTAGTGGCGAACTCTTCGGTCGCGGTGCGGTAATACTTCTCGGCGTGAAGCGCTCCGTCCTCGCTCACTCCGTATCGGACGAGCACATCGAGCAACCCGCGAGCCGGGTGGCCAGCTTCACCGTACTTCTGAGCCGCGGCCGCTGCGACACCCTGGTTCCCGGCCTTGATCGCGTCCTCGACCTGTTGAAGCAGAGTCTTCGCTTCGGGCGTCTTGATCTTCTCCAGTTCGGGCGTGTGGAAGGGTTCCTTCATCTGCCCGCCGTGTTGCCCGGCCGTGTGGTACGCGCCCACAATCAGACTGGCGATGGCGTTCCTCTGGTTGCTCACGCGTGCGATGTTCCTCCAGGCGTTCGCGGCATCAGAAGCGTGCAGCCCGACCGAGTCGCCGTGGACGCTCCCCTTCGGCTTGGCCGCCCCATCCCCTTGAGTTCGGCCGGGGTCATTGAGAAGCAGTTGGTTCGCAGCGAGGTTGATCGCGTCACTGATCGACGACGCGGAGAATCCTTCGACAATCGCGGCAGCACACGCATCTGCCGCCTTTTCGCGCCCTCCGCTGTAGATCACTTTCGCCAGCGACTCAACCCACGCGTCGTCCCCTTCACGAGTGCCGAGTTTCTTCCCAGTTAACTTGTGCTGATCGAGAAGCTTCGGCAGCAGGGTCTGGATGGGGATGGCTCGTCCGCCGCGGTTCTCGTTGCAGCAGAACAGAACCGTCTGGCGAAGCAGCGTGTGAGCGTGTTCCTTGCCGGTGAAGTCGAGAGTTGCCCACGCCCGCCACGCGAGAACCACCCGGTGAACGTTCACATCATCCGCGACGCAATACATGGCATGGTTGAACGCATCCTCCGGGCCGTCCTGTGCGAGGGTGGCGAAGATCCCCTCGGCCGTCTTCGGTTCGTTCTTGCGTGTGAACTCCTGGAGCACTTCGCCACCGACTTTCCCTTGGGGCACCGGAGTCGGTTTGACCGGGCGCAGCGCCTCGTTCTTGCGTCCGCCCTTCGCCTGAATGTGAGTCGCGTTGCGATAGAGTACCTTGAGAACCGGCAGCGGGCGTTGAGCTTCGGGCAGTTCCTTCGCCATCTCGAACGACGGCGCGAGGGCCATGAAGGTGTGGTAACCCTCGTAGTGCTTTCCGCCGAACGAGCGGGCGTTCGCGAGCGCGCCGGCCGCGACCAGCGTGCGGAGATCGGTGCCGTCCTTCAGTTTCTTGACCAACACGGCCATGAGCTTGTTCGTTGGCGTTTCCTGAAGCAGAGCTACGAGCGGTTCGAGTTTGCCGAAGTCGAGTGTGTCGGTCCCCTCCGCGGCGAAGGATGGTGCGAGGCCGAGGTCGCTGGCGACCGTGGCACCAACGCTGGCGACCAGCATTCCGCGGCCCACATCGGCGAGAAACTCACGTCGGGTGTTCGGAACCATGAACGTACTCCTGGGTAGGTCCCGCGAGCCGAGCGGGACGCCTGGGTAGGTCCCGCGCGCCGAACGGGACTTGAAGGAAAGGAAGAGTCGTCCCGCTCGGCTCGCGGGACTACCCCCAGAACGCGGGGGCGTTACACGAAGTTCCCCGATCCGCCCCGGCGGCTGCCGGTGACGACAAATCCCACTGTGAGTCCGAGGAACGACCCGGCGACGACTCCCATGAGGATAAACGTGTCTCGCAAGCCGGCCCGAGCGCGGGCCTCATCACGATCCAGAGGGCGGATGATCTCGACTACTCCGCGAACGTCGCCCACTTTCCAGTCGAGCTTCGGACTGTTCACCGTGTCCTTGTTGTGGCAGCCGAGACAGGATTCCCGCAACCGCCGCGCGACCGCGTAGCGCAGCACCGGCCGACCCTGGTACTCTTCAAATGTGTAAACCGGCTCTTCGGGGTTCTCGCGAAGTCGCGCGAGTGCATCGCGCTCGAAGTCGTCCGCCGGTCCGCCGTCCTTGCGGAATTTCCACGGGTAATCGCTGTAGAGCCGGACTTGCATCCCGGTTTCGCTCCGCTCGCTGATTGTTTTACCGAGGTCGATGGTCAGCGTTGCCGGCAGCGGGAGCGAGTCCTTGCGAGTGGCGTAGTCATGTGTGACGAGCACTTTTCCCTTCGGCAGCGCGCGGTCCACTGCCTCGGAGTAGACATCGTTGAGGCATTCGAGAGTTTCCGCCTGCTGAGCAGCGCCTTCCAGAGCCGTTGAGCGAACAAGTTGTTCATTCAACCGGCTGAGGTGCCATAGCCCCACCGCCGAGGCGAGCGAGAGGGCAGCCAGAAGCCCGACCGGGACCGGGTTGCGTAGACACCACCTCCACGCGCGTTCGATTCGCCCTACTGGGCGTGCTCGAATCGGAAGGTGATCGAGGTATCGGCGCAGATCGTCGGCCAGTTCCCCCGCGGAGGTGTATCTTCGGCCGGGAGTCTTCGCCATTGCCTTCAGGCAGATCGTTTCGAGGTCGCGGGGCACCTTGTCGTTGAGCTTGCGCGGCGGGCGCGGCTCGTCTTGAAGAACTTGAAGGATGAGCATCCGGCGATTGCCTCGAAATGGCCGTTCGCCGGTGAGTAGCTCGTAAAGAATCACTCCGAGGCTGTAAACATCACTGCGAGCATCGACCCGGTGCGATTCGCCGCGAGCTTGCTCGGGCGACATGTACGCGGGCGTGCCGAGAACCTCGCCTTCGGGGGTCATCGTGGTTGCGTCTTCAGTGTCGCGCTTGGCAAGCCCGAAGTCGGTAATGTGTGGTCGGCCTTCCGCGTCGAGGATGATGTTCGACGGCTTGATGTCGCGGTGAACAACGCCAAGTTGGTGAGCCGCGGTCAGCGCGTCTGCCACTTCGGCAACCAGTCGTGCGGCCGTGCCGGGGTCGAGCGCTCCAGCGCGCAGACGATCCGCCAGAGTCGCGCCGCGAACCAGTTCTTCGACCAAATAACAAACTCCGTCCTCCGTTCGGCCGACTTCAAAGAGAGAGACAATTCCAGGATGCTTTAGAAGGGCCGCGCTGCGTGCTTCGCGCAGGAATCGCTCGGTGTCCTCGGCCGTGGCTAATCGACCAGCGCGCAGGATTTTGATCGCCACTTCGCGGCCCAACTCGGTGTCGAGAGCGCGGAAGACAGTCCCGAACGACCCGCTGCCGATCTCTTCGAGCAACTCGAACTTCCCCACTCTGCGGGGATGCGGAGCGAGCGCGGACCGGGCCACCGTGAGAAGCGCGCGAGGAACTTCACCGCAAGCGACATCCGCGGGCTGTCTCAAGCTGACCACAAGCGGATCGGTGTAGGTGTCGAGTGTCTGAAGAACCGACCCGCACATGGGGCAGCGTTCGACGTGAGCGGCGACTCGCGCGAACTCGGAAGCCTCCAGGTTGCCGACCGCGAACCGGGTCAACGCCTCCCGGTCGGGACAATCGGTTTCGCTCATGGGTTGTCCTCGGCGGGTTTGAGAAGCGCAGAACGTGGAATGCGGAACAGAAGACAAAACGCTCGCCGTGTATTTGGTTTTCGTTCCGAGTTCCGCGCTCCGAGTTCCGCGCTACTCATCGGGCGCCATTCTAACGCCAGCGCGTTACACGATCTGCGTTCCGCGAGTTTTCCATCGACAGTCCGTTCCGCGCCGGGCAAACTGAATTGTGTCTTCAACATCACCCCGCGAAGCTCCTGGTAAGCCATGAGTGAAGCACGGCCGAGCGCGATCGGCGAAGTCGCCTCCTCATCAGGAGGCACGTCCCGCGGCCTGCTCCAGCGCGCTCGTGAGCATGACCCCGGCGCCTGGGAGCGAATGGTCGCGCTTTACGCGCCGCTGGTTCTGTACTGGTGCCGGCAGTGGGGATTGGGAGAGGACGACGCGGCGGATGTCTTTCAAGATGTGTTCCAGTCCGTCGCGGCCCATATCGCGGGGTTCCGGCGGGATTCGTCCGGTGGCACGTTCCGCGGTTGGTTGAGAACAATTACGCGGAACAAGGTGAACGATGTGTTCCGTCGGCGCCTGCGAGAGCCGCCCGGAGTTGGCGGGAGCGAAGCCCAGACCGCGCTGGCTCAACTACCGGAGCCAGCTTCGCTGGACGAGGACGGTTCGGCTGATGTGGCCGTGTCGGCGCTCATGCGGCGCGCTCTGGAGTTGATTCGATGTGAATTCGAGACCCGAACCTGGCATGCGTTCTGGCTAACGGTGGTCGAGAGTCGTGCTCCGAAGGATGTCGCGGCTGAGTTGGGAATGTCTGACGGCGCGGTGCGAGTCGCGAAGTCGCGTGTGCTTCATCGCCTCCGGGTGGAACTCGGGGACTGCGGGAAGTGAGCAATCTCGGATGAACGCACACCGATTCCCGCACCGCGAGTTAGCTGAAGAGTCCGCGAATGACCGAGCCTTCGCGGACGATCATTACCGGGCGACCGGTCGCGGTGTGGTACTCCTTCTTATGATCGATGCCAAGCGTGTGATAGAAGGACGCGGCCAGTTGATCCGGCGAAAACCCATCATCCGCCGGCCCCATTCCCTTCTCGTCGCTTGCGCCAACCGCTTGCCCGCCCTTGATTCCTCCGCCCGCGAGAAGCGCCGTCATCGCGCGCGGCCAGTGATCGCGGCCAGAGCGCGCGTTGACCTTCGGCGTGCGGCCGAACTCACCCACCATGAACACGGTTGTTGTGTCGAGCAATCCGCGCTCCTTCAGGCACGATATGAGCGCGGAGAGGCCCGTGTCGAGTTGCGGCAGGAGGTTATCTTTCAAGCTCTTGAAGTTGTTGTTGTGCGTGTCCCATCCGCCGAAACTCACGGTGACGAACCGCACGCCGGCCGAGACCAGACGCAGCGCGAGAAGGCAACTCATTCCGAATCGCCCATCACCGAATGGCTTGGCGACTTCCGGCTTCTCGCGACTCACATCGAACGCTTCGCGTGCCTTCGGTGAGCGAATCATGTCGAACGCCTGCTGAGCGAACGTGTCCAGTCCGTCGATGAGTTTGCTATTCGCTTCCGCGCCTTTGAACGTGGTGTCGAGTTCGGTGAGCAATTTTTGCCGCTTCTCGAACTCCTCGACGGTCAGTCCATTGCCGAGCGAGATTCCGCGAACCGAGAACACGATACCCGGCTTCGGCACATCGTTTGTTAGAAGCGGCGCGTACCTCACTCCGAGGTAACCGGCCTTCTGTGGAGTGCCTGGGATGGCGACGAAGTGAGGAAGATCCTTGTCGCCGATCACTTCCTTGCTGACGACCGCACCGAAACCCGGATAGACGAGCGATGGAATCGGCCTACTGCCCGCGTTGAGGTATTCCGTGCCGAGTTCGTGACCCGCGAGCGTGTGCGTGATGCCGCGAACAATGGCGAAAGTGTCCGCGAGCCTCGCGAGCTTGGGCAAGTGTTCGCAGATGCGGACGCCGGTCGCGTTGGTGTCGAGGGGCTTGAACTCTCCGCGAATCTCAGGCGGCGCATCGGGCTTGGGGTCGAAGGTGTCGATGTGGCTTGGCCCGCCTCCGAGCCAGACGAAGATCGCATTTGTGGCCTTCGCGTTTTTCGCTTCGCCCGCGTGAGCCATGCGAAGATAGCCCGCGAGGCTCAGACCGGTTCCGAGCGCTCCGATGCGAACGAAATCCCGCCGCGAAATGCCGTCACAGAAGCGTTGAATCTTCATGATGGGTCGTGTGTAAGGTGTCTGGGTTGTGTCTCGAGCGTTTTTCAAGTTCGTGGAGCGTTTTAACGAGCCGCGACCGCAAGGGAGCGTGTCTTCCTCATGGACCGCGGCCGTCCCGGCCGCATGTGACAAGCGGGCAAGATGCCCGCGGTCCAGACAAGACTCCCGCTCCCTTGCGGTCGCGGCTCGTTGAAAAATGCAACACCATCAACGCTCCCCTTCGGGTCGGTGCTAACCGATTAGCGATTCACGATGAACTCTTTGGTGTTGAGCAGCACCCAGAGCAGATCGCGCAAGCCGCTCTGCGTGTCCTTCGCATCGGCAAGGTACTTCTTGGCGATGCCCGCTTCGCGCTCATCCGGGAAGCGGTTGAGCACGCGAAGGTAGGCTTGCTTCACCAGCAGGTCCGCATCGGTCACTTTCGACTTCGCGACCTGCTTGAGCCACCCTTCCGGGCGGTCGAGCAACTTCAATACTTCGGGATCGTTGCGGAGGTAGACCGTTTGAAGGACGGCCGGTTCGTCCGAGCGCTCGCAGTCGCAGTTCGTTGCTCGTTGGGGTTTGCCGAAGAGGTTGACGGCATACGCGCTGTCATTGGCGCGAGTGCCCGCGAACCCGCTCGCTCGACCGATGGCGCGCAAGCCCGCGGGGTCGTCGTTGAGCTTCTTCCGTTCGTCCTCGGACGCGGTGACCAGCGCGATTGCATCGATTATCACTTCCGCCGGTAGTCGGCGCAGCACCGCGCGGCTGTGATTCTTCTCATCGTACTTGTTTGTCTCGTTCGGCTTCCAGCTTCGCTGGTAGGCGTGACTGCTGACGATTGTGCGGTGCAGCCACTTCATGTCGTACTTGCTCTTCACGAAGCCATCGGCGAGATAGTCGAGCAACTCCGGGTTACTCGGCGGGTTGGCGAGGTTGAGATCGTCCGGTGGGTGAATCAACCCCGCTCCGAAGTAGTTCGTCCAGACGCGATTGACGAACGCTCGCGCGAAGTA
>JAKEEV010001072.1 GCA_022616395.1 Planctomycetia bacterium
GTAATGGTAGATTGCCAGTGGGTGTGTGTGGCAATGTTGGCTATCTGGCAATCTATAGAATGTCGCCAACCCGGCTTTCGACCTTTTGAAACGGTCTCTAGTAACTCCGCCTGCGCCAACCGTGCTGATTGCGCCGGTCGCGCGGGCGGTCTGTATTGACCCCCTTTTCTCCGCTTCTTAGATTGGGATTTTGACGGAGTACGCGCGGCGGAAGCCGCTGGCGGTGTGCCTAACCCGTGCCCGTGTCCGTGTCCGTGCCCCTGCCCGATATTTGCCGACATTGGAGAAGCGACACAACGGGAAGACGGGAAAGACAGAAGACCGGGCAGGGGCACGGGCACGGGCACAGACACGAGCATTTCAAGGAGAACAGGTGATGGCCAGCACGCAACCGAACATGGAACCCACCTTCTTTGAACGACTGGGGGACCGGTTCAACGCATTCGTTGAAGCGTGCATCCGAATCCTCTCTCGGCTGCTGGGCGGCTCGTCCGACGAGCGGCGGATTAAAGGTCTCGGCTACCAGCGACCCAAGAACGCCGACACACACACAGTCATTCCCGGCTCGCCACTGGCGAAGGTCAATGAACTCGAACCGAAGATGCAGGCTCTCAGCGACGACGAACTGAAGGCGCTGACGCCCGTGTTCAAGGAGCGGCTGAAGAAGGGCGAAAAGCTCGACCAGGTTTTGCCGGAAGCATTCGCCGCCTGTCGAGAAGCTGCTCGGCGCTCCAAGAACATGAGGCACTACGACGTGCAGATCGTCGGCGCCGCGGTTCTGCACGGCTACGCCACGGGTCTCGGGAGCATCGCGGAGATGGTGACCGGCGAAGGGAAGACGCTCGTCGCGACTCCGTCTGCTTATCTCAACTCGCTCGAAGGCCACGGCGTTCACGTCGTCACGGTCAACGACTACCTGGCGCGTCGCGACTGCGAGTGGATGCTTCCGATTTACAACGCGCTGGGCGTGAGCGCTGCTTATATCCAGTCCGACATGGACCCGGAAACTCGCAGGCGTGCTTACGAGTGCGACATCACCTACGGCACCGCCAGCGAGTTCGGTTTCGACTACCTGCGCGACAACATGAAGATCGCGCGCTTCGACGACCAACAATACCACCCGTACTACCGCCAGGTTCAACGTGCCCACCACTACGCCATCATCGACGAAGTGGACAACATCTTGATTGATGAAGCACGCACACCGCTCATCATCAGCGGCCCGGCGTTTTCTGATGCCCGGCGGTTCGACGCGGCGGACAAAGTGGCCCGCGCTCTGACCGAAGAGGAACGCAAGGCTCGTCATGAACTGGCCGGCACTGGCATCGTGGTCATCAGCGGCACGGAAGGCGACTCGCTCCCAACGCTTTCTCCGCCAGACATCACGAAGGTGGACCCGCAGAATCCGCCGCCGAAGGGTGTTTACTTCGAGATCAAGGAGAAGGAACGCACCTGCCACCTGACGGATAAGGGCGTGCGACTGGCCGAGGAATTGGCCGGAGTCGAGAGCTTCTACACCGCGGGGAACATGGAGTGGCCGCACCTCATCGACAACTCGCTCAAGGCTCACCATCTGTATCGCATCGACCGCGACTACATGATCGACCGCGACCACCGCGAGAACAACGAGCTGTCGATCGTCATCATCGACACCAACACCGGCCGTGCAATGTACGGTCGGCAGTGGTCGGACGGCCTTCACCAGGCGGTAGAAGCAAAGCACCAAAAAGACGGCGTGCAGATCAAGCAGGAAACGCAGACAATGGCCACGGTCACTCTGCAAAACTTCTTCAAACTCTACAAGAAGCTCGCGGGCATGACCGGCACAGCCAAGACCGAAGAAACAGAGTTCTGGAAGATCTACAAGCTCGATGTGGTCGCGATCCCGACCAACATGCCGCTTCGTCGAATCAATCACCGAGACCTGGTCTACCGCACGGACAAGGAGAAGTGGGACGCGGTGACCAATGAGATTGTGGAGTTGCACAAAACTGGTCGGCCGATGCTGATCGGTACGAAGGATGTGGACAAGAGCGAGAAGCTCTCTCAGATGCTCAAGCGGCGCGGGGTGAAGCACGAGCTACTCAACGCGAAGCCGGAGAACGTTGGTCGCGAAGCGGAGATTGTCGCTCAGGCCGGGCGCATCGGCGCGGTAACGATCAGCACGAACATGGCTGGCCGCGGAACGGACATCATCCTCGGCGGTAACCCAGAGACACTCGCGTGGGCGCGCTTGAAGCAACTCAAGGACGCCGACGGCCGGCCGCTTTACCCCACGCGCCTGGAAGTGCCGAATGACATCTGGACCAAGACGGTCACCGAGATCGAAACGAAAGAGAAGATGAAGGAAGAGGGGCGCAAGGTCGCGGAGATGGGCGGATTGCACATCCTCGGCACCGAGCGCCACGACTCCCGGCGCATCGACAACCAGCTTCGCGGGCGCGCTGGTCGGCAGGGCGACCCCGGTTCCAGTCGCTTCTACCTGTCGCTCCAAGACGACCTGATGAGGATGTTTGCCGGCGAATGGGTGGCAAGCATCCTGACTCGCCTCGGCATGCAGGAGGGCGAGGCGATTGAGTCCGGCATGGTCACCCGGCGCATCGAGAAGGCTCAGAAGAAGGTCGAGGAGATGCACTTCGACCAGCGGAAGCACCTGCTTGAATACGACGAGGTGATGGACCTTCAGCGCAAGCGCGTCTACGGCGCTCGCCAGGAGATTCTCGACGGCCAGAACCCCCGCGCGATCATCCTGGACATGATCCGCATTCAGATTAAGGCCGCGACCGAGCGGTTTTTGGCCGATGACTACGGCTCGGCGAGCTTCGCGGAGTTCGCGAGCAACCGGCTGGGGATGGAGTTCGAGGCGTCCGACTTCCGCACCTCGTCCTACGAGGACGCATCGCGGCTGGCGCTCGACAAGGCCATCGCGTTCGTGCCCACCTACATTCAGGAACGGCTCGAAGAGAACCTCAACCCCGACGAGGAAGAGAAAGACTGGAAGTGGTCCGAATTGACACGCGCGGTCAACGCGCGATTCGACCTGAAGGTAACCGAGAAGGAACTGCGAAAGTTGGGGTCGGAGAAACTGGCAGAGTTTTTGATCGCGAAGGCCGAGACCGCGGTCAAGAGCGTCGATCTCTCTGACGGGAAACGGTTCCTCACTCGCACTTATGGCGCTGAATCAGTCAGCGAGTGGGTCCGGCAGAAGTTCGGCGTGAAGGTCACGGTGGAAGAGATTCTTCCGCGCGCCGGCGAGGATCTCAACGAATACATCTACGGCAAGGTAAAGGAAGCCTACCGACAGAAGGACGTGGAGTTTCCCGTTCGAGTCGCGATGCAGAACTTCATGTCGGACAAGCCGCAGGCCGGCGGTCAGCGCTACGACCGCGACGGCCTCTACCGCTGGGCCGCCCAGCGACTTGGCACCGTGATGGCCGCGCGCAAGCCCGCTGCGCCTCCTCCCGTGTTGCCCGAGATGAATGCGAGCAACTACCAGGTCGCTCCGCGCACTCCAGGTTTCTTTGAAACGGCGTTCAAGGCAATCGATGAGGAGGGATTGACGGAAGAGTTCATTCGTACCGAACCGCGGGCCAAGCTGCGCGAGAAGTTCCTGGCAGTCGCTCCGAAAGCGATGCCGACGGCCGATGTCGACGAGATCGATGCTCAACTTGATTCCGCGTTCAGTGGAGCCGAGAAGGCCGAGGCCGAAGACGCAAAGGAACTCGCTGAGTGGGCGCAGAAGGAACTCGCCCTGACGCTCGACCCGGACCTCGTCGCCGGCATGACCCGCGACGAAGTGCGGCAGACGCTTCTGAACGCCTACGACGAGAAGTATCGCCCGGAGATGCACTCGGTCGAACGCGGACTGGTGTTGGAGCAGATCGACAGCACCTGGAAGACGCACTTGCTCGTCATGGACAGCTTGCGCAGTGGAACGAACCTCGCGGGCTACGCGCAGGAAGACCCGAAGATCGTGTTCAAGCGCGAGGGGATGAAGGAGTTCGACAAGATGTGGGAAGGCATCCGCGACCGCACGACGGAAGCGGTCTTCCGCATGGAAGAGATGGGTGACGAGGAGGCGCAAGCAGCATTGTGGGCGGGAGCGCGAGCAACTCACGCCGCTGCAATCTCCGCGTCGCAGTCGCGTGCTGCGCAGACGGACGCTTCGCAGATGCAGACAAGCACCGGAGGCGAGAAGAAGAAAGCCGAACCGATTCGCAACGTCGGCACCAAGATCGGCCGCAACGACCTGTGTCACTGCGGCAGTGGCAAGAAGTATAAGAACTGCCACATGAAACTGGAAGCCGGCAAACGCTAGTGCTCGCTGTGCGAGCAAGTGTGAGTGTGAGTGTGAGTGAAAGACAAGCCGCAGGGTCAGCCCTGCGGCTTGTTTGTTTCTTTCGCCCACTTCGGCACGCGGGTTTTGGGCCACATCGGGCCAAACACTTCCAGCGAAACTGGCGTGCCATCCGTCCAGCCGTTTTCCTTGACGAGTCGCATCAGCCGCTCGAAGTCGCGTCGGAAGTGTGCCAGATCGCGCGGATCAGTCGCGGCTCGAAGAATCGCAACCGCAGCGTCACCGACGACATCCTCCGCGCCGGCATCGAGCTGAACGAGAGGCTGAACGCGCAGTGCGCAACGATTCGCGAACGCGACCCGAGCCAGTCGCGGCAACTGCGCGATTTCATCGAGCGTCGGCAATACGGGTTTGCGCTTCTTGGACTTGGTCACCCGCGGCAGAAGTGGCCCCGGCCCGCCATCACCAACTGCACTGAACCGAACCGTTTTGACACCCGGAGGCAACGGCGGTGTGACAGGCTCGCCCTGATGAACGTACTCCCCACCGGGTAACGGCGGAGTGTGTTTCGGATTCATGACAATCACTCCAAGGCGATGAAGTGGCTCCCCACATACGACCACCAAGCGCCGCGCCAACTCGGTTTACGTCGACGGACGAGTAACCGGAATTCATACTGCCCACGGCTGGGAAACACCAAGTTGCGAATTGGAAACGGCCAGCTCACGACAGGTTGCTTTGCCGGGAACGGGACATTTCCAAGACTGTACGGAGCACGCGATGCTGAGCCTGCGGGGTACGGTACAAGAGTTCGCGATCCGTCATCGTTCACGGCCAACACACGAAGCCCGAACTCTCTCCTGACGAAGGCTGTCCCTCGTCGCCGGAAGAACCGCAGGTAGAGCCAGATTTCGTCCAGTCCAAATGGCGGTTCCGCTGCCGGGTCGTCAATCTGGAATGTGTACGTCACACCTTCCAGCGTGTACGGCAAACGAAGCGTTGCACCAGGACCACGTGGACCTTCCGGTGTAGCTCGACGACAGGCGAGGAAGACGACTACCTCGAACATCCGGGCGACCTCCGACTACACAGTTCAGTATACCCGCGCGGTTGTCGGTGTGGCAGTTCAGCGCACGAAGGTCGCTTCACCAACCCGCAGTTGGTGGTTCATGTTGGATGGTTCGTCTCGGAAGTGACTGCAAGATGCAGGCGAACACGCCCCTGCAAGCCGCTGGTTCAGCCTCGCGGCTTGTGTGTTTCCTTCGCCCACTTCGGCGCGCGGGTTTTGGGCCACATCGCGCCGAACATTTCCGGTGGAACGGGCGTCTGGTCGGTCCAGTTGTGTTTCTTCGCCAGTTTCCTAAGTCTCTCGAAGTCGCGGCGAATAACCAACAGGTTCTGCGGATGGCTTGATGTCAGCAAAATGACGCGAGTGGCATCGTCGGCGGCACATGTCGCGAGCGTGGCTGCCTTGCCAACTTTCGCGCTGTCGAGCGCGGCGAAGATGGCGTTGGCGGAGACGTTCGCGGCGTCCGCATCGTTGCGGGAGGCGAAGAAATCGAGAGCCGCGACAGCGGACGAGTAGACATTATCGCTGATGGCTTCGCTGGCGGTTGCCGCGCACAGTTCCACCGCGATCACGGCATCCTCCACGATCTTCGCCTTGTCGCTGGCTTCAGCCGGTAGCATTTGCTGGAACACCGGCAGCACCCGGCGCGCACAGCGAGCGGCGAAGGCGACCGCCGCCCATCGGGGCAGTTTCTCCACCTCCGCGAATCGCGGAAGCAGCGGTTTGTGCTTCTTCGGCTTGCGATTTCGTGGCAAGAGCGGTTCGGTACTCTCGCCAGTATTTGGACTTCCTGGAGTCGGCACCGAGTGTGATTCGGTGTCGACGGATCGCAATCCTTCGCTCCTCCCCGGTGGGGCAGGTTTCGGATTTGGGTTCACGCGAGTCTCCACGGCGCTGAAGTGCGTTGCCGTGCGGCACAGTATAACGACCCGCGTTGTCGTTGCGACAGTTTTCTGGCCGGAGTAAACTACGTCAGATCAATTGCCCAATTTCGGTTCCAACAAATGGGGATTTCTCCAAGTCGCGGAATCTCCCATGCACACCATCGCCGAATTTCAGACCTGCCGGCAGACGATCCCCATCAAGCTCTTCGACTGCCCACACTGCGGTGAACAGCTCAACAAGCATTTCCGCATCGTGATCGCCACACGAAACTGCCCGGCGTGTGGCAAGCGTGTCGTGGCCGAACCGAAACGCAATGACACCCCACCTCCACTCACGCGCGAACAGATCGACGACGCTTGCTCTGCATTCA
>JAKEEV010001073.1 GCA_022616395.1 Planctomycetia bacterium
CCGGTCGCGGCGAGCCGGTCCGGGCGGTTTTCTCCTTCGAGCAAGTCGCCCGCGATCTGCATCATCACGAACTGATCGTAAGGAAGGTCTTCGTTAAACGCCTTCACGACCCAGTCGCGATACCGCCAGC
The DNA here is from genome assembly GCA_022616395.1 of Planctomycetia bacterium. GTDB lineage: Bacteria > Planctomycetota > Planctomycetia > Gemmatales > Gemmataceae > Gemmata. The sequence goes on from JAKEEV010001073.1 coordinate 131, forward strand.
CGTCCGGGTACTTTCGCGACTGGAATGTGTGTGCTTGATCTTCGCCGTAGCGAGCAACATCGAGCCAGTGTCGGCCCCAACGCTCTCCGTAGTGAGGTGAAGCAAGCAGCTTGTCGATGACCTTCGCGAACGCTTCCGGAGAATCGTCGCGCAGGAACGCGTCAATCTCTTCGGGCGTTGGGGGCAATCCAATCAGGTCGAAGTACGCCCGGCGGATGAGCGTGCGCTTGTCCGCGAGTGGAGCTGGCTTCAAGCCTTTCTCTTCCAGCTTCGCCAGCACGAAGTTGTCGATGTCATTTCGGATTTCGGATTTCAGATTTCGGATTTGCGGAACATCGGGACGCTTGACCGACTTGAACGACCAGAACTCGCGATCCTTCTCGGTGATCTTGAACGTGGACGTTGTCGCGGGTCGTGTGCCAGTTGTTTCGGGCCACGGAGCGCCCATCTTGACCCACGCGGTGAGCACAGCGATGTCCGCGTCTGACAGCTTACCCTTTTTCGGCATCTGAAGGCCGCCATCGGCGAAACCGATGGCCTTCACCAACCGGCTCTTGTCTGGTTCACTGGGAACGATGGCCGGACCGGACTCGCCACCAGCCAGGACCGCGTCGCGCGAATCGAGACGCAAGCCGCCCTTCTGCTTGTCCGGCCCGTGACACTGCCAGCAGTGATCGGCCAGGAGCGGTCGGACCTTCTTCTCGAAGAACTCGATCTGGGTCGCGTCCGGCTTGGCGTCGGGTTTGGGATCGGCCGCTGTCGCGCTCACACTTGCAGTGGCGAAAGCGAGAATCACACCCGGAAGGAGAAGCCAGTGGCAGCGCATCGGACTCCTCAAGAACAGCGAGTCATCGGAGGGAATTCGACCCTGGCAGCGAAGCCGGCCGCCCGCGCTCAATCGTACCCAGATTCTCTCACCGATGAAACAGTTTGTGTGGGCAATGCGAAAGGCGAACTTCGCGGGGAGCTGGCGGTTCCGGACCAAAGAGCAGTCTCATAACTCAGTTGCCGCGGAAGCCAGAACTTGGAAGAAAAAACGGGAAAATTAGATTGGCAGTCACGAATGCGGGCGACAGGCAGAACACCGCGAGTTACCGACCGAACTGAGCAATAGTCTCGATCTCGGCGACTGCGCTCCACAGGTCGCCGAGAGTCTGGGCGTAGTCGATGCGCGCTTGAGCAAGCACCCGGCGAGCGTCAAGCGTATCGAAGAACCGCTCCCCTTTTGCTTCATACACCTTGTCGATTTGCATCAGAGCCGCGGCCGCGTCGGGAAGAACTTTCGTCTTGTAGAGATCGAGTTGCCGGCGGGCGTTCTCATAGCGCTGATAGGCGTGGGTGAGTCGTTCGTTAACTCGCAGGCGTGCTTGCTCGACGGAGGCTGTCGCGGATTGGAGTCGATACTTCGCGGAGAGGATGTTCCCCTGGTTTCGGTCCCACACCGGGAGCGGCACCCCAACTTGCACGCTCGCCTGTGGAGCGCGGCTCACGAAGTCGTGTGCTCCGATTGCCATCACATGCACGTTCGGGATCGGCTTCACTTCTGCTTGTCGAAGTTCCTCGCGCGCCTGATCCGCTTCGGCTTCGGCTCCCAGAACGAACGAAGATCGACCCGCCAACGACGCGGCTTCATCGAACGCGGGAATCTGAGCAACGTCTGGCAACTCCTCGGTCGCCACGCCATCCGGGAGTTGATCCATCCCGACCGCGATAGCCAGCAACCGCTTGGTGGCTGCAACGCGCTGATGGGCGGCTCCGACTCGGTTCGCTGTTTGCGTCACCTCGATCTTTAACCGGCTCACGTCGTAAGAATCGACTCTCCCCCCGGCCGCGAGCTTTTCAGTGCGCTTCAGAGCCTCCGTGAATAGCTCCGCCATCCGCTCGGTTTCTCGAAGGACAGCCAGCGCGGTCGCATACTCGTAATAAGCCGACTTCACGCGGGCCGCAGTGTCGAACCACTTTGAAGCCGCGTGCCAGTCGGCTGCGGTGACTCCCAAGCGAGCCGCTTCGCGCGCGATCTTCAGCTTCCCGCCGGTCACGAACTCTTGCGAGACGAACCCGCCCTGCTGCCCCCCGGTTCCCGGCCCGTCGTTAATCTGATTGCCGGAGTAACCGAGAGTTGGGTTCGGGTACAGTCCAGCCTGAATCATCCGCCCGCGTGCTTCTTCGACTCGTGCTGTCGCAACAGCTAAATCGGGGTTGTGAGTTCGCGCGAGTTCGAGGAGTTCATCCAGTCTGGTGTTTGTCGGCTGAGGCGCTGGTTGGGTGTCAGAGACTTGCCGCGTCGACACGAGTGCGACTTCAACTCCGCTCCCTTGCGGTCGCGGCTCGTTGAGCACGTTGCTCGGAAGCGGATTAACGAGCCGCGACCGCAAGGGAGCGGGTGGAGCCTGTCCGAGAGGCGAAGTCGGTCGTGGGGTAACTGCCGCTGAAGCCGGAAGGGGATAGGTTGGGACTTCGATCTGCTCGGATGCGCAGCCGACAGCGCAAACGCCACCGGCGAACACGAGCGAACGAGCGAGAAGAGGCATCACGCGCATGCGGCCTCCCTGCCGGTTGCGGCGTATCGATTGTATCGGTTGCGAAGACCGGGCAGTTTAAGCAAAACCGCCCGGTTCAGGCACTCAACCCGGGTAGAACTTCGTCGCTGCGATCCGAACCAGCTTGTTGTCTTTGCCGAAGCGCTGAATGGTTCCTTCAACCGTGATCGTGCCGCCGGGTTTCAGCCCGCGATAGCCTTCAAGCGTCGTCGGCAGGGGTGAACCGGACCGGTCCACCAACTCGACCCGCACGGCGTGCTGATCGAGGATTGTCTTGCAGGCCGGTCAGGTGGCTGCGGTGTCGCAGTCGAACTCGCTCTTGATGTCCTCCCGGTCGAGATCTTCCGGCGCCATCAGGACGAACGCCGCGACCGCCGCGTTGAACGGCTTGACGTTCTCCGGCGGCGTTCGGCCGCTCACCACAACCTTCTCGCCGTCCTTGCGAGTCAACGCGTCTCGCACCGAGATCGCGTTCGCTGGCTTCTCGGCCATCACGAACGCATCGAGCTTGTTGGCATCGGAAGGCGGAGCTTCTTGCTTGTTCGGCTCCTCCGCTGTCGGCTTCTGGTTCATGCAACCGACCAAACCAGCGAGAGCCACAACGCCAAGTATCATCAACCGTTTCATGTCGAAGTCCTCCGTTTGATTGAAATTCGTGACAGATCATACCGCTTTGAGCGCATCCGGGATCGGCATTCGGAACGCCCGCACGGCCGGTGGAATCGCGCCGAAGACGCCAAGCCCAAGCCCGGTCACGCAACCCACCAGAAGCGCCGTCCGATCTATCTGAAGCGTGAATGCACCCATCGTGAACCGAATCGCAACTCCCTGAACAAACACCAGAGCCAGTGCAGACGCGACGAGCGTTGATCCAGCCGCGAGGATCACCGATTCCTGAAGCAAGCTCACCGCGATCGCGCGCCGAGGAAAGCCAATCGCCTGAAGAGCCGCGAACTCTCTCACACGCCCCGCGACCGCCGCGAACATCGTGTTCACCGCTCCACACGCGCCGGCCACTGCCACCAGGCCAACCAGAAGCCACGCCAGTGCCCGCATCGGCGCGTAGTGCTTGCGGAGCGAAGCATAATACTCGGCTTCTCGGCTGCCCATCAATTCCAGGTCCGGTCGACGATTGCGGCAGAAGTAATCGACGAATCCCATCTGCTTTGCCCGGTCGCCGGAAGGATCGAACCGCATCGCAACAATACTCACGTCGTTCGGGCGCTTCATAGCCGACTTCAGATCGGCGAGCCGGCACCAGATTTCGGCTTCCAGAAGCGTGCCCGGAGCAGCGAACCGGCCGCTGACTCGCCACGGGTTGCCCTCAATCGTGATCGACTGCCCGACCGCGACTTCCGCAGCGCTCATGCCGAGCTTCGCGGGTGCCAGACGACCGACCATCACCTCACCGGGGCCGGGCAAGTGACCTTCGATGAGCGCGACTTGCCTCCGAACGAGGAACACGCGATCCAGCTCCACCCCGCGAAACACCGCCATTGGCGCTTTACCACCAGCATCGCCTCCGACGCGACCAGCGACAGTCAGTTCGGGAGAGAGAGCAGGCGTCTCTCCATACTTCACGAGGTGAGCCGCGAACTCTGTTCGTGCCACACTCGCCACTTCGTCGGTAATCGACGAGTTCTCCAGATTCTCGGCCGCGTTCAGATTGTGAAGCAGCACCACCTCCGGGTCGCCACTCTGCTGAAGGCTCAGTTCCATCCCGCGCACGAAACCGACCACGAGCAGCAACAGGAACACGACCAGAGCAAGTCCCAGCGCGGTCAGGGCCGTTCGCACCGGCCGCCGGGCGAGATTCCGCACTCCGTAATCCCACGGAAG
>JAKEEV010001074.1 GCA_022616395.1 Planctomycetia bacterium
CATGTTGCCTCCTGACAAACAGTTCCGAACCGACTGCCCGAGGCAATTCTACCCCGATCAAACACAACCCCACTGGCACCCGCAAAGTCGGTCATGCACTCCTCGTCTCCTGATTCCTGACTGCTGACCTTCACCGACCCACCTCCGACCGGGTAAACTTTACCCCGCACAACCCATCACCAACAATCGGAGTGAAAACCCATGGCGGAGAAGTCTGACAAACTGGAGAAAGCAAGTAAGGACAAGGAGAAAGAGAACAAGGAACTGAAGAACGCGCTGCTGGCAATCGAGAAGGAGTTCGGCAAAGGCTCGATCATGTCGCTTGGCGCGATGAGCGCGCAAGATGTGGAAGGCATTTCGACTGGTTCGCTTGGTCTGGACATCGCGCTGGGTGGCAAGGGCTTACCCCGAGGCCGGTGCATCGAGGTGTTTGGAGCTGAAGCCAGCGGTAAGACCACCATCGCGCTGCACGCGGTTGCTCAGGCGCAGAAGGCCGGCGGCGTGGCCGCTTATATCGACGCGGAACACGCTCTTGACCCAAGCTGGGCGAAGAAGATCGGCGTGGACCTGGAAAACCTGCTCGTCTCGCAACCCACCTACGGCGAAGAAGCCCTGCGAATCGCCGAGATGCTCATCAAGTCCAACGCCGTGGACCTGATCGTGATCGACTCGGTCGCGGCTCTGGTTCCCAAGAACGAAATCTCCGACGGCAACGAGATCGGCGATCTGAAGGTCGGTTTGCAGGCCCGTTTGATGAGCCAGGCGCTGCGAATCCTCAACCCGACGGTGAACAAGAGCCGGACGTGTTTGGTGTTCATCAACCAGATTCGCCAGAAGATCGGCGTGATGTACGGTGACCCGAACACGACACCCGGCGGGTTGGCGTTGAAGTTCTATGCCAGCGTGCGAATGGAAGTGAAGCGCGTCACGCACGTGAAAGACGGCGACGAGACGGTGGGTTCCGAGACTCGCGTGCGCGTGGTGAAGAACAAGGTCGCTCCTCCGTTCCGCAACGCCGAGTTCAACATCATGCACGATCGCGGAATCGACCTGGAAGCCGATGTGCTGAAGCTGGCCGCGGACGACGAGATCGTCGAGAAGGCGAGTGGTGCCCGCTTCAACTACAAGGGCCAGTCAATCGGCCACGGAGAGAAGAACGCGATCCAGTTCCTGCGCGAGAACACAACGATCCGCGACGAGATCGCCGCGGCCGTGATGGAGAAGCGAGTTCCGAAGGTACTCGACGCCGACGCGCTCGAAGCCGCGGCCGCGAAGGAAGAAGAGGAAGCCGCCGCGGAACTCGCCGCTCTGGGCGCGGAAATCGAAACGCCCAAGAAGCGCCGCGGAAAGTCTGCTGACTGAGCGGAAAGAGAAGCCGCACGATGAAGACAGAAGAGGGATTAACCACAGAGACACAGAGAACACAGAGAAGAGAAAACCAACACAGAGATAAGACAGAATGCATTGAAGTGTTTTCCTCTCTGCCTTTTGCCTTTCTCTGTGTCTCTGTGTCTCTGTGGTTAATCCCTCTTCTGTCTTCAGTGTGAATCGTGTCTTGTCTGCATCCCTCGTGCGGCTTATTCTGTTCGCTCCTCGAAAGGAGCGAACATGGAAGTTCGCCAGTCGCGATCACTTCTGTTCGGTGCCGCCACCAACTGGGCGGCGTTCGCGGTCACGCTCGCGGTCAGCTTCTTTCTGGCTCCGTATCTCACGCGGTCGCTCGGTGACGCTCGCTATGGCGTCTGGTGCGTCGTCGAGAGCATCCTCGCGTACTTCACGCTCTTCGACTTGGGCATCGCGGCGTGTCTTGTGAGGTTCGTTGCGAAGCATCACGCGACCGGCGAACGCGACGCGCTCAACAAGCTCGTCTCCTCATGCCTGGGGCTGTTCATCCTCGCCGCTGTTTGCGTGCTGATTCTTGGTGGTGTGCTCGTGCCGTTTGTCGGTGCGGGATTGGAACACAAACTCGGCGCCCCTGATACTCACCACTCACCACTCACCACTCACCACTCAGTGACGCTCTTCATGTTACTGATGCTGGTAAATCTCGCGTTCACGTTGCCGCTGAGTGTGTTCCCCGCAATCCTCGATGGCCTTCAGCGCTTCGGGGCAAAGAGCGTCGTGCGGTTGGTGTGTCTGGCTTTGCGTGTTGGCGGAATCGTGTGGGTGATGGAAACACGTCCCGGATTGCTCTCGCTGGCGATTGTGTTCACAGCGACCAATCTTCTTGAACATGCGCTGATGGCATTGCTCGCGTTTCGATTCCTGCCGGGGTTGCGGATTGCCTATCGGCTCATCGACCGAGCCACTCTCAAAGAAGTGAAGGGTTATAGCGTCGATGCGTTCCTCGCGATGCTTGCTGGGCGGATCACGCTTCAGACTGGGGC
>JAKEEV010000144.1 GCA_022616395.1 Planctomycetia bacterium
GCCGGCTCACGCCGGCGGTTCGACGAAGCAGTGTCGAACCGCCGGCGTGAGCCGGCTGGGTGGTTTTCTTTAGAACTCGATGTTGTACTTCTTCACCATCTTTCGGCGGACGTCTGCGGTCGCGGTATCCATGGCCTTCCAGGTATTGCGACGGTAGTCGGCTTCCTTTTCCTTCGTCATGAACTGGAGGTTGCTGACCTGTCCGTAGTTACTGATGGTTGTGGTCGAAGTAGTTCCGCTGGGAACGGCGTAGTTGTATCCCCAACCATATCCACCGTAGTAACCGTTCCCGTAACCACCCACGCTTCCGGTGTAGTAGTTCGGGCTGCTCACCTGAACCATCGCCTTGTTCGCGTCTGCCAGGGTCATCATGCCGCCCGCGGTCTGAGCAACTATTGCCATCGAGCGGAAGGTGGTGGCGATGGACTGCCCCCAGTCGAGCAACTCGTCGTCCACGTTGAGAATGGGCAGGTCGTCGATGTGTCGCGCTGCGGCGTTGAACATGGACGCCAGTTTCGCGAAGGTCGGGTTACTGGTCTTCCTCACCTCGCTCATCTTCTTGTGTACGGCCTGATAGTATTTCAGCGACACCTGCGCCTTGGTTTGCTCTGTTGCGGGCCCTGGTTCGGTCTGATCCACTTCTCCCAGGAACGGCCGGAGGAAGGGGCTGAGTATGTCGCGTGCTCCGTCCTGAGTGAGCGGACCGCCGAAGGTAATTGATTTTCCGCGAATGGCCGCGGTCCACTTGTTCATCTCCTCGCAGTGCATTCCCAGGCGGTCGAGCAACTCCAACAACAGTGGCTTGGCGACATCCTTGAGCGGGTCAGCCGCGGCGCCAAAGTCCAGTTGAATATCACCAGTTAGCTTGTCGGTCACATGGATGGAGAGAGTCAGGCCGTGCATCTGACCGAACAGGTCGGCAATCGGCCCGATGACTGCGTCCTTCCCCTTGAGCGTGCTGGTCTTGGCAAGAGCCGCCTTGACCAGTGCCGGGTCGAACATGTCGGTCGTGTCGAGCGCAAGCAAGACGGGCGTGTTCCCCACGACTGTCGCGCCGGCTTGTTTGAGATACGAGGACAACTGAGGAGAGACCTTGCCATCGGCGCCGCGTAACCACCGGCCCGCGCCCTGCCGGTTGGCGGGCTGATAGGCGCCGACCACTCCCGGACCCAGATTCGCCACGAACTGCTTCTTCTTGGTCAGGATGGCATTCTTTCCGCCCACGTTGTCGAGAGTGCCGCCTGTGCCCTTGAGAAGGTCGGCGTCGGTGATTGGTTTGCGTAACTCGGCAACGAGCACTTCCCAGCTCACGCCCGAACCGGGGTCGAACTGGGCCGCGATCACCAGTCGGGTAATGCCCGGCGGAAGTGAGTCCAGCCCGGAGGTTGGATCCTTGCCCGTGCCCCACTTCTGCTTCTTCGCGATGTCCGATTTTCGGATCGCGTCCACATCCACGAACAGAGCCAGGTTCGATTGACCCGGCACCCAGACGAGCAGGTCCGAAACCTTCTCGGCTGCCTGTGCGTGGGCCGTTGAAGCGGCCAACATGACAACAGCCGCCAAACCACACAGGGTAACTCTCATGAGAAGCCTCACAGGATGCGTGATGGGATGTGTTTTCGCCGACAGTATAACCGCGGTCGCCAGAGAGTGGAGTGAATACTCCACAAAAGCGCGGCCGACGAGAGTCAAGCGCTGCGCAACTTCTCCGAGACGAGTCGGAAGTCGCGGTTGTCGCCAACGAGTACCACATCGGCCATCTTGAGGAATAGTCCGGTGCCAACGACTCCGGGAATGCGCTGGATGTCGGCTTCCAATTTGGCCGCGTCTGGAATGGGTTCGATGGCGCATTCGAGGATGTTGTTCCCGTTATCGGTCAGGCTCGGCTGGTTATTGGTTCCCCAAAGAGTGGGCTGTGTGCCAAGCTCGCGCAGTCGCCTCGTACACAGAGGCACCGCGAAGGGAACCACTTCCACCGGCAGCTTTCCGCGAGTGCCGAGTTTCGGAACCAGTTTCTCTTCGCCGACCAGAATGACGAGCCGTTGAGACGAAGCCGCTACGATCTTCTCGCGTAAGAGCGCGCGACCGTAGCCCTTGATGAGGTTCAGGTCAGGATCGACTTCGTCCGCGCCGTCCACGGTGACCGCGAGTGTGTCCGCGTCGGCGAGAGTGACAAGCGGAATGCCGTGCCGGGTCGCGAGTTCGGCGGTTGCATCGGATGTAGGTACTCCGCGAACACGCAGTCCGCCAGTTTGCACGCGCTTGCCGAGCAACTCGACGAACGCCCACGCCGCGCGCCCGGAGCCGAGGCCGATCACGCTGTCGTTGGGAATCAGTTCGAGTGCTCGCTCGTAGATGGTCATGGTCTTCCCCTATCCGGCTGGCGTGAAGATGTGGCACGAGCATACTCGATGCGACGAGTCGTTGAAAGCGGTAGCGGGTCTCCACTCAAAAGTCACACTTTCAGCACCCTCGTCACACCGCAAAGCGATGCGCCGAGAGTTCCAGGGCCGTGACAGGTTAACGCAACCCTCTACGACTCTGAAGAAAGCGCGCAGACAACTTCCCCTTCGGGTCACTTATACTGGTAGGTCGAAGGGAGGCGACATGCCGGGCGTGCGACTTTCAACACTGGTTCGACGACTCTCCTGTGAAGTGCCAGCGGGCGACGGCACTTCCGACGCGGAGTTGCTGGCTCGCTTCGCGCAATCGCGCGATCAATCGGCGTTCGAGTTGCTCGTGTGGCGGCATGGCTCGATGGTGCTGGCCGCGTGCCGGCGGATTCTCGCGCA
>JAKEEV010001075.1 GCA_022616395.1 Planctomycetia bacterium
GGGTATCACGAGCAAACCTCAATCAGAGAGACTCACAACTAACAGTCAATGGCTAACTTACAACGCTGTGGACACCCTGAAAGCCCTGCCCCTTCGGGGTACAGACAAAAGCCGCGCATGTCCTGAGCGTTTGCGTTCTCTTGCACTTCCGAATACACTGCTCCCGTCACTCTCCCATCCCGGAGCCTCTTCAAATGAACCGTCGCGAGTTTCTCTCCACCGCCGCCGTTGCGACCACCGGCCCGATTCTGCTTGGCATGAGCAAGAAGGCCGACGAGAAGACCCCCGTCATCGGAGTCGAGGGCCACAAGTACGAGTGTCACCACAACTGGGGCACGCTCCCCGCCGATTACGGCTGGCAGACCACGCACAACGTCGCGATTGATTCGCAAGGCATGGTCTACATCACTCACCAGGGCACGAAGGGCACGAAGTTGAACATGGACACCGTGCTGGTGTTCGACCCGAAGGGGAAGTTCGTCCGCTCCTTCGGCAGGGATTGGCACGAGGGTGGACACGGCATTGAGATTCGCAAGGAAGGAAGCGACGAGTTCATCTACCTTTCAAACACTTGGACCCCGAACAACAAGTTGGTGAAGACGAATCTCAAGGGCGAATTGGTGTGGGCGAAGGGTCGACCGGAGTGCAAGGAATACGAAGCCCGCCCCAACCCGAAGGACAAGACCAGGATCATCTGGCCCAACTACAACCCGACGAACATTTGCTGGCTGCCGGACGGCGGATTCAACGTCGGTGATGGGTACGGCTCGAACTACATGTTCAATTACGACAAGGACGGAAAACTCCTGAAGGTGTTTGGAGGCACTGGCAACAGCAAGGGCCAACTCCGCACCCCTCACGGTCAGTGGCTCGACGACCGCAACAAGAACAAGTCCGTCCTGGTGGTCTGCGACCGGGCCAATGCCCGGCTCCACTGGTTCGCGCTCGATGGCACTCCGCTGGATGCCACGGAATCCGGCAAGGTGGTACTCTTCCCCGCGCACGCCAAGACTCGCGGAGATGTGTTGCTCTTGCCCGACCTGCACGCTCGCGTGAGTCTCTTCGACAAGGACAACAAGGTCATCGTTCACCTGGGCGAAGACAAGGAGTGGAGGGAGAAGGTAGTCGGCAGTTTAAGCAAGGGGCCAGCGATCCGCGCACAGCCCAAGGAATGGCCCGCGGGGAAGTTCGTCCACCCGCACGATGCGTGCTTCGACAAGGACGGCAACATCTTCGTGGTGGAATGGGTCGCTACCGGTCGCGTCACGTTCTTGAAGAAGATGGCATGAAAGCCAGTAATCAGTGAACAGTGATCAGTTATCAGTTTTCAGTCATGCGCGAGCGGTTCTCAGTGAGAAAACCGCTGACTGATGACTGTTCACTGATTACTGATTACTGATCTCTGATCTCTGAACCGTGTCCGCCTTGACGGAACCCGTCGAGTTGTCGAGAATGTTGGGTAAGGCTTTCTGTCAATCGTGCCCGCCTCAATCGGCCTGTGGAAAGTTTCAGCCGGAACTGTGTGTTCCTGGTGTTCGGGCCGAAAGGCCCCAAAGCACGGCCCAAACACCAGACACACATTCCCGGCTGAAACGAGCGGGCCGTCTCCGAGACTCTCCCTGATGACCACTCTCTATTCTCGCGCCGCGTCCGTTCTATCTTCCGTGCTGGTCGCGGTTGTCGCGCTGATTCCGGCCGGCTGCGGCAATAACGAGAAAATCAACTCCTACGATGCTCCAAAGTCCACCGAAAGCGGACGCGGGCCAGGAGCGTTGTTGGAAGAAGCGAACGAGTACCGGCTCTTCGGAGCGATGTTCCCGGCCGAGACGCCAGTTTGGTTCTTCAAGTTCTCTGGCCCGACCGAGCAAATTTCCAAGTACGAAGCGGACTTCGACAAGCTGCTCGCCAGTGTCTCGCTTCCTGCCGGGGGAAATCCACCTGAGTTCACTGTTCCCGAAGGATGGAAGCGCGGACCCGGTCGCGGA
>JAKEEV010001076.1 GCA_022616395.1 Planctomycetia bacterium
AACGGGTGTTTCGGACACGGACCACCGCCGAACAGCCCACCGTTCCCCTTCCCGTGTGGCCCGCACGGCGAGAAGAAGTTCTTGCACGAACCAAACTGGAACGCGAAGTCACCCTTGCAACTTCCGCAACCGTTGTTACACGGTTGGCTGATGGCGCAATCCCCACCGTACCCACCGGACATCTTGAATCCTCGGGTCGTCGGTCCGACTCCCGACGAACAGCTCGAACAGCCGGCCCCGCCGATGTAGGTGGTTCCGGAGGTCGGGAGCACCGGTGCAGCGGTCGCTGAGGCTGGTGCCAGGACCGGGAACGGAGCGGGTGGTTGTGGAGAGGCGGGCGGTGACTGCGGGTACTGCGCGGACGCCACGCCAGAGACGGCGAACACTCCCAGCGCGGCCAAGAACAGTTGACGCATGGTGGAAACCCTTCCGAAGAAAGAACGCCGCTTCCGTGGCGGCTAATCTTCCATCGGTAGGGGTGCGCTTCGTAATCGGAGAATCACTTCCCCACGCAACGGGGAAAACTGAGTGGCGCTCGCGTTGGAGTGATGGAGACGAACCCGACAGGTTCGCGGTGAAATTCACGCGGGGAACTTGTAACGGTCGCCCCGCGTGCGCGACACGCTCGGAACACTTCGCAACGCATGAAGCAGATCATCCGCGAAAATGGGTTCTACTGGCGTTGACGAGAGGCGCGGAGAAGTATAGTATTCTTTTGTCCACTTATGGATGAGTGGCTCGTTTGGTGATGGAAAGGCGGAACACAGCCACCTGATATACTGACGTTCACATGAGGATAGGTTGTGCAAGGCGTTTTTCAAAATGCAACTCGGCGAAGTAGGCCCGCCGAGGCGGTGTTGGTAGGGGCCGCTCGGCAAGTGGCACCTACTTGGCGGGCAGTCGACGCAGAACGCTTGCGTAATCTGGAGCGAGCGTTTCCCAGACTCCGCGCCTGCGCGCCAGACGGTTCGGCCAGTTCACCAGATTCATGTGGTCGCCCTCCCACACATCGGTGTGTTCTCCCCACTTCGCCGATGCAACCGATACGACTCCATCATTCGGCCCTTCCGCTTCGCTCACGATGCGGTGAGGTAATCGCCACTCCGCGCCGATCCACTCGCGTTCGCACACACCCGCCACCGCCTGATAGCGCACTCCAGGCACATCCAGAATTGTTTCGTTGAATCGCGCGCAGCCTTGGGTCGTCAGATCGAGAAACGCCTGATACGAAATTCCCAACATCCGGAAGACCGGTGTCAGGAACCGACCGAACCTCCTCACGCCCCAGTCCGCGAACGCGCTTCCGCGATGCGGAGTGCCGATGGTTGTCAGCGACCGCACGCGGCTCTCCATTCCGAGCCGAGCGATCATGTATCGGCCGTCGAGTCCTCCCATGCTGTGCCCGATCAGGTGAACGGGGCCAGACGGAATGTGCCGGTCGATGAATCGCTTCAACTCCGATGCGCGATGAGCGACTCCCTGAGTCTTACTCAGATGCGCAACGAGGACTCGATTGCCGGCGGCGGTGAGTTGCTCGCGCACGCCGGGGAAATAATCCTTGATCAGCCAGCCGAGCGCATAGAGGCGGTCGAAGCCGCACAGACCGGGAATCAGAACCACGGGCGCATCGAGCTTGGGAATTTTGGCGAACACGTCAGGCTGTCCTTCCCTGAGTCAAAAGCGATCACTTCCCGTCTCTTTAAGAGACAGAGAATCGGGGGATATTCCATTCGCGTCTGGTTGTAGTCAGCGGGGTTAGCGTTCGTTACACTTCCTTCGGCCACAGTGGAATGGCGCCCGCGGTCAACCGTCACGAAAACTGTAGGCAATATACATAGCTCCTTCACAGGACCTTCGCAATGACTATTCCCGTCGCGCAACCCGGAAAAACCCGCATCGGCTGGATCGGCACCGGCGTCATGGGTCGCTGGATGTGTCAGCACGCGATGAGCAAGGGCTATTCCGCCACGGTGTTCAATCGCTCCGCCGACAAGGCTCAGCCGCTCGTCGAGGCCGGCGCGAAGCTCGTGAGAAGCCCGAAGGAAGTCGCGGAGCTGTCGGACATCGTGTTCGCGATTGTTGGCTTCCCGAAGGACGTGCGCGAAGTGTTTCTGGGCGCGAATGGCGCGCTGGCCGGCGCGAAATCCGGCGCGGTGCTCGTGGACATGACAACCAGCGAGCCGACACTGGCAAAGGAGATTTACGAAGCCGCGAAGAAGAAGGGCGTTGCGTCTCTCGATGCCCCGGTCAGCGGAGGCGATGTGGGAGCGAAGAACGCAGCGCTCTCCATTATGATCGGCGGCGACAAGGACGCGGTCGCGGCAGTGGAGCCGGTGTTCAAGTGCATGGGCGAGACGATCATTCACCAGGGCGGACCGGGCGCCGGCCAACACACGAAGATGGTGAACCAGATTCTCATTTCATCGAACATGATCGCACTGTGCGAGGGGTTGCTCTACGGCTACAAGGCTGGCTTGGACCTCGAAACTGTCTTCAAGTCGGTATCGGTCGGCGCGGCGGGCAGCAAGGCGCTGGAAATCCTCGGTCCACGCATGCTGGCTCGTAACTTCGAGCCGGGCTTCTACGTCGAGCACTTCATCAAGGACATGGGCATCGCGCTGGCCGAAGCGGAGAAGATGAACCTGTGTCTGCCCGGACTCGCGCTCGCCAAACAGCTTTACGAAGCCGTCCGCGCTCAGGGCTACGGAAGGAAAGGCACCCAAGCGCTTCTGCTGGCGCTCGAACACATCAACAACGTCAAGCGTTGAGCGGGGGAGATGACTGCACGAAATCGTCAGTTAACGAGGTGTCAGTTTTCAAACGAGCCGCGACCGCCAGGGAGCGGGATGTTCTCATGAACCGCGGGCATCTTGCCCGCTCTTCAGCGGCCGGGACGGCCGCGGTCCAGACAAGACCCGCTCCCTGGCGGCCGCGGCTCGTTTGAAAAGCAACACACCTGTGGAGGCCACCCCCGCGCGATCCTGAGCCTATTTTTTCTCCGGCTTCTTTGCCTCTTCGATCTTGTGGGGCAGCACGTCGGGCACGATGCTCACTTGCGTCGTGAACTTGAATGGCACCTTCCCGCCGCTGTCGAACACCAACTCGACGAAGAACGCGGTCCACCCCGTTTCCGGCTTGGGGACTTTGGCCACGTAGACTCCGTCCTTGCCCGGTTCCAGTGGAGACTTCTTGTAGGCGGCACCGATGGTCACGAGCCGGAAGTCTCGGGCCTTGGGGTTCGTGGCCTGCCACAGGTTGACTTCCTTCGGCTTGTCTTCCGTCTTCACACGGATCGAACCGCCCTTGACCATCTCCCACGAGAACTTGGGCATCGCCGTCTTGGTCAGAATGGCAGAGTAGAAGGCCAGGATGCTCTCCTGCGCGTCCGACCCGCGCAGGGAGTGATCGGCGTTGGGCACGTAGCGGAGGTACTTCGGCCCAACGAGTTCGCCAAAGTAGAACTTCGACGAGTCCGGCGGGAAGTACTGGTCGCCGGCGGCATTCACCACGAACTTCGGCATGGTCAGCCGGTCGCGATAGAAATACGGATCCTCGATGCGCATGAGCGCGGCATATTCCTTCGTCCCGTGCCAATCTTGAATCTTGTGCCGCGTGTAGTCGCCAATCGCCGCCGCCCAGAAGCCATAAGAGCAAAAGTGATTGTCCGCGCACGCGCGGACGTTCAGGACATCAATGACGATCGGGACGATAGCCACCACTCGCGTGTCCACTGCGCCGGTGAGCCAGGTCGTCCAGCCGCGCTTCGAGCCGCCGGCAACGACGAAGGTTTTCACTTCCGTCTTCCCGCCTTCTTTGCTCGCCAGGAGCGCCGTCACGGTATCCATCGCCCGCACGGCACTCTTCACCATGGGAAGCCGCGGAATCCACAGCGGGTCGCCCTTCTCCATGAACTTGACCCAACCATAGGCCAACAAGTCGTCCTCGACGCGCTCCTTGCCATCTTTATTGAGGATCAGCGGCTGATTCGGAACCATCCTGAGTTCCGCGACGACCGAGTTCGTCGTCTTGGCCATGTTAATGCTCTGTAGGCTGGCTCCGTTCGGGGCCGAGCTGCCGTTGCGTCCGCCCCCGATGCTGAGAAACGCCGTCGAGTGCTTGACCGTGTCCGGCTTGACCACGACCAGCCAGTGCTCCCAGACGTCCCGATTCACTTCGGGAATCGCACGCCACTTCTGCGACTTCAAATCCACGATAAACGTGGTGACGCCTTCCCCGGGAATCGTCTTCACCACCTTCCAGGCATACGTGTCGTCCTTCTTGGCGACGTACTCATCCAGGGGGGTCTTTGCGCCATTAACGGGTGCGGGGTCGGCCCCGAACGCGCACGGAGCGCTTACCACGGCCACCAGGGCAATCGCAAGTCGGCTGAGGATGCGAAGTGTGTTCATAATGTGACATCCCGAATTGGACTATCACTTACCTGGCTGATAACCGGAGATGATACCGCGCGGAATCCGCTTCCAACACTTGATTCTCTCC